>CAKKQG010000270.1 GCA_919901875.1 Anaerolineales bacterium | reverse complement strand
ACCCGGCAATCACATGATTCATAATCACGTGTCCATCCTCTTGCCGTCCTTGATTCTCATCGGGGAAGCAGACGACGATGTCTGCCATCTCGGCGATCTTGCCGCCTTTGTCGCCGACCAAGCCGATGACTTTTTCCACGCCGATCTCGCGCGCGACTTTTGTGGCGTCAACAAGGTTGGGGGAGTTGCCCGAAGTCGTGACGACGATCAGGTAATCGCCTTTACGCATAAAATTGCGCAAGGGTTGTGAGAAGCTCCAGTCAAAGGTGTTGTCGTTGCCCCAGGCGCTGATCAGCGGCACGTTATCGGTGAGGGCCCACGCGCGGAAACGGCGTTTGCCTTCGGCGATAGTCAGCTTGTTGAAATCGTTCATCATGTGCGAGGCTGTCGCTGCGCTGCCGCCGTTGCCGATGATGAAAATAATTTTGTCGTCGCGCCAAGCCTGCATTAGCGCTTCGCACACTTTCATCAAATCGTCGCGCGAAAGTCTGGCGACAGATTTTTCCAGTTCTTTCAAGTAGGTATCAATGAAATCCATTTTTGAAAATTATGAATTAGGAATTATGAATTATGAATCGCATTCCGCACATTCATCCTTCATCCTTCATAATTCATCCTTCGGCCAGTCTTTCCCAGCGTCTCCGCAGAATCACCAGCACGGTCTGTGCCATGATCTGCAGGTCTAACCAAATTGTCCAGTTGCGGACGTAGAAAATTGAAGCGCGCATTTCTTCTTCCAGCGATGACACTGGCACTACTGCCCAAGGTCCACTCACGCCGGGCTTCACGGTAGCAATCGTGGAGAGCCAGCGTTGATACTCGCCACGTTTCTCCTGCGGAATGGGACGCGGACCGATGAGACTCATTTGCCCGAAGAAGATGTGGAACAATAACGGCAAATGATCAAGCGCGGTGTTGCGGATGAAGTTGCTCAGGGGCTTGTTCGCTTCAAGGCGGAAGAAAGTTGCGTCGAATATCTTACCGCCCAACCCCAACACTTTCCGCGTCTGGAAGATCGCGCCTTGGTTGACAATACGCAACCATAACATGACTAACAACATAATTGGCAAAGTAAGAATCGAGGCGAGGATGCCAATGCCGTAGTCTATAACGATCTTTAGCAAAAGGTCAAAGCCTGTTAAGCGGGCGCTATCAATGACGATGAGCGGCACAAAGTTGCGATGCGCGACTCGCGGCGTGGTCGCTAATAGATCGTAGTAACCGGGTGAAAGGCGAATCTTGAGTGTGTCGGCAAAAGCATAGCGTTCCAAAATTTCTTGAAAAGTTTCCCAGGCGACAGCGCCGGGGACAACAACCACTTCGGCGACACGATGTTCTTGGGCGATGTCGGATAACGCGCCGGGATGACCTAACACGGTAAGCCCATCTTGAACGTGAGTCCCCGCAGGCAAGAAGTCGTCAAGGAAACCGACCACTCGCACGCCCGAGTCGGCAACACTTTTAAATTGGCGGGCGATGGTACGTCCTTGTTCATCTGCGCCGATGATGACCGCGCGCGTGATCAGATGCCCTTGCGATCTAAAATAGCGCACGACTCGTCTCATTGAAAAACGTGCCAGCGCAACCATGAACACTGTGCCAGCCCAACCGCCGAGTAACCAGATCGGTTCAAAGTCGAGACGGCGCATGACGGCGTTGATGACGATGAGGGCGATGATGGCATAGGTGCAACCTGTGGCAACTGTTGCATACTCTTGTGAGTCTTCGAGAACGGTTTCGAGATCGTAGAGTCGCAACGCGGCGAAGAGGATTGGGTAGGCGATGAGCCCATATTGAATCGCGTTGAGGTAGCGCATGAAATCAACGCTGGGGAGGAAATAAGCGGCGAGGAGCAAACCGGCGGCAGCCCCGACGGTGTCGGCGATCACCAACGCGGTGAAGAGGAGGTATTGTCCGCGTCGGCTCATGCGTTTTCTAACTCGGCTCGTAAATTTTGCCACTCAGGTAGCCAAGTCCACACACTGTCTAAAGAATTTTCCAACCCTTTTAAAATTCGTTCCCGGAATTCATTCGGCGAGGCAAACCCAAGAGATTTAAGAGATGATTCCATACTCCATAATAAATCTTTACCAGAGAAAAACGTAAGAAAATTCTGAAAACGCTCTCCATGTGGGCGGCACTGAGAAAGATATATCTCAAATTTTTCACTCACATCATTTTCGTTAATAGCGTGAGCGCGTTGATAGTCTTGAGTCATAGTAATGATTTGCTCGCGACAGTTTTTTTCGGAACGGAGATTTGGCAAACGATGATCATCTTTACCGTGTTTTTCACCCCAAGAATTACTCATAGGGGGTGTACGCGGCCGAGAACGCGATAAAGCCAATCTTGCAGCAGTGTAATATGTTAATGATTCTGCTGAAGCCGCTAGGGCAGATTGATAGTCTTGAATTGAAAGGGTAACTTTACTACTCAAAGCCTTTTCAACGACATGTGGATCAATCAAGTAATTTTCAATCTCTGTGCGCTCCCAATACCATCCTAGCAAAATTGTTTTGTCGTTATCTTTGCCCTGCCATTTACGAGGAGAGCTAGTAATGTAAGTAGTGTCCTCAAAATTAAAATCACGATCGCGTATGCCAAAGACTTCTAATTTGTTTTCGCGTGCAAAACGAATTCTTTGGCTAAATTCATATTTTCCACCCACCCCACGCACCTGACAAATACCACTTAGCAATATAGCTAACATTCGCTGATCGGGACTTTTATCATTACCCTCACAAAAAAGCGAACTTACAGGCATAGCTTACCCCCTGGTAAACGAAATGTTTCATCGTCGCCAATCATGCCGTTAACTGCTTCAGAGTGTGTTGTGATAATAAACTGGCAAGTAGGTCCTATCTTTGGCAATTGACTTACTAATGTTTGCGCGGCTGGTGGATGCAAGTTGAGATCAATTTCATCTATCAAAACTATAGAATGTGCAATCTGCAAACGCACAAATTGATAGAGAATCGGAAAAACAGATTGTTCGCCTGCTGACATTTCAACTAAATCATAAGTGTGGTTTCCATCATTCAAAAGAAAATAGTAATCGTCAGGTGTAGGAGAATCAATTCCGGGCATCGGTTCATTACCAGCAAAAGAACGTCCTGGGAAAACTTTTTTGTAGAGGTTCTCTAAATTCATTAAATAATCTACACGATAGGGTTGATCGCGAGAGCTTTGTCCTAATTTCCAGCCATTTAAATAACGCCGCAAACGTGCAGTTCCAAAATCAAAGGATACTCTTCCACTATTCTCCGATGTAGATTCGCCATTTGCTTCTCTGATATCCGGGTTAGAACCTAAGTTACGAAATTGATCAAACCAAAAAAGGCTGGGAATCTTGGCAAACCAAGGTCTGAAAGACGAATCTGTCTGCAATAGATCGAATACTTTTTGACGTCCCTGAAATTGAATCATTTCGGCACGCGATCCCGCATCATATCTTTCGCCTTTTAATGTTAATTCAACTTTAGCGCTATTTCCACTTGGCTCAAATGGATGAGTTTGGCGAAACTCTGCTGATCGAGATTCATACCATTTCTCGGTAATCCAATGTGTTGCGTCAAGTTCTTCTTGTGTAAAGGTCACAAGCATTTTTATGTTTGGCGTTCCCCAGCGAGAGTAACGACCTGGTACAAAACCAATCCAATCGAATTCACTCACCGTTCGCACTTGGCGCGTTGCGAGGCCCAACATCAAAGCTATAGATTGAAGCAACGTAGTCTTTCCTGCTCCATTGTCGCCTAACACTAAAAAACGATTGCTTACCTCATTAAGTGTCTTGTTTTTGAAAGATACTTCAAGGTGATCAAATAACTTGAAGTTCTCGATACGGATAGATTCTACTTTCATAACTAGCCTCCTTGCTTTAAACGTAATCCTGCATTTAACAACACCCTTGCCCCGCCGTTGTCAAATGCGTAATCCATTCGTCGCAGCCCTTCGTCTTCCATCGCTTGCGTCACCGCTTGTTGTCGCCCCTCCTCGCAATAGATCATCATGAAGCCGCCACCGCCCGCGCCCGCCAGTTTGCCGCCCATCGCGCCGGCGTTCAGTGCTTTGGTGTAGAGCATGTCCACGCGCTCGTTGCTCACGCCCGCCGCAAATTTTTTCTTCAGTTCCCAGCCTTGATGCAACAGATGACCAAATTTTTCTACGTCGCCCGCTTCGATGCACTCACGCATCGGGTTCACCATCGCTCGCACAGCGTGAAGTGAATCGAGCACGATGGGTTTATGCGCTTTAGTGTTCTCGGTTTGTTGCGCCAAAATTTTTGTCGAGTCGCGCGCTTGCCCGGTGAAGAACAACAGCAATCGGCTTTGCAGTTTGCTCACCGTGTCCACCGAAACTTTAAGCGGTTCGGCTTTGTTGCCGTCGGCGCGAAATTCAAAATAGTTGAGTCCGCCAAACGCCGCGCCAAATTGATCTTGATAGCCGATGGGCATTCCTAATTTTTCGATCTCGATGCGCGTCGCCATCTCCGCCAATTCCATTTTGCTGAGGGAGACTCCACACGCCGCACTGACCGCCTTGATCGAGGCAACTGTTACCGTCGAGGACGACCCGAGCCCGGTGCCTGGGGGTACCTCTGAGGCGAGAAACATGGACGCGCCACTTTCTATTCCAAATTCGTGCAAAATGGCTTTGGGTAAATGCAGATCGCCTTCCCAAAATAATACTTCGCCGCCGGTGTGGCGAAAGAAGGTGCGATAGTCGGACGAGAGAATTTGTAAATCGTTACGGGCGTGAACGCTCAACACAACGTAAACATATTTATCAATGCTGGTGCTGACAACGGCGCCGCCATGTTCCATAAAATAAGCGGGCAGGTCGGTGCCGCCACCGGCGAAGGAGATGCGAACGGGAGCTCGGGCGATTAACATGAATGGAGATTAGAGATTGGAGATTGGTAATTAGTAATTGGTAATTTGTAATTCACGAGATGAGATTATAAAGGATGAAGGATGAGTTAGGAAGATACAAACCATTTCATCGTTCTCTTGTTCATTGTTTCATTGATCATTGTTCATTGCCCTCTCACCGTCCCCACCTTCTGCATATACTCCCTCGCCTCACTGGCATAATTCCTAAAATCTTTTTGCGTCGTTGCCCAAGCAATATATTCTTTGCAATTATTTTCAATATTCCCTTTTGGCTGCCAGCCTAACGCTTGCAGCTTACTCACATCCGAGAAGATGTGGCGCGTATCGCCGAAGCGATATTCTTGCGCGATCAGCGGCTCAAAATTCTTGCCCGCCGCCTTGATCATCACTCGCGCAAATTCTTCAACGGTCACACCCTTGCCACCGCCGACGTTGAAGGCTTGGTAGTTTGCCCGATCATCTTCTAACGCCAACACATTTGCTCGCGCCACATCACCTACATAAACGAAATCACGAATCTGTTGACCATCTTCGTAAACCGTCGGGCGTTGGTCGGCGAGTGTTTGCATGGCAAAGATTCGCAGCGCACCTGAATAAGCATTGCGGAACGATTGCCGCGCGCCTTGCACGATGGAGTAACGCATCCCCACAGTTGGCAGGTCGTAGCGCCGCCCTAAATTGATCGCCAACATCTCTTCGGTGTATTTGCTCATGCCGTAAGCGTTAGCCGGATTCACCCACGCCGATTCGTCGGTGAGTTCATATTGGATCGCGCCGCCGCACGTTGGACATTTCACTTCCCAATCTTTTGATTTCAATTGTGATTCGGGGCGTTGACCGGGGAAAACAACTCCGCACTTGGGGCAGGTGTATTTGCCTTCGCCGTAAGAGGCTTGCGATGAAGCGACGACGATCTTTTTGATCGGCAACTTTTTCTCGACAATGATCTCATACATTAACGCCGTGCCAACACAATTGACGTGAAAGAATTTGGCGAAGTCGGGTAGATAGTCCTGATACGCTGCAAGGTGGATGACGGCATCCACTGAGTCGAGAGCGGCTTCCCATGCGGATCGCTCGCGCACGTCGCCGATCATTTTTTCAACGCGAGTCGGCAAATAATCAGGCCACTGATCTGCGATATGAACGGGCGGAGTCAAATTATCCATTACGCGCACGTCGTAGCCTTTAGAAATTAAAACATCAATAGTGTGCGAGCCGATGAAGCCCGCGCCACCGGTTACTAAAATTTTCATCGGCTGATTCTACCATCTCACATTCCACAACGAACTTTACACATTATCAATAGACCTGTATGATTCGCGCACTGTGAGATCAATATGACAACTTACGAACCTGAAAAGATCACCATCATCGAAGGTCCGCCGCCGCTGTTCGATTCATCTGCCGAGCCGTGGGTGAATGCCATCGGCGAAGGACCTGCACTCAAACGCACGGCGCGTTGTGTGTTGCGCACCTTTGACGGAGCCGCATTGTTAGAACGATGCCGCAATGCGTGGAGTGAAGGACGCGAGACGATGTTGGAATATCGCGCAATGGATGGTTTGCGACAAGAAGCGGTGATCGTCGCCGCGCGAGCGGATAAAGTTCCGGATGGAGATATTTTGTTGTTGTGGGTGAAACTGGATCACGAAGTGGAAATGGCAATTGACGACGGTGACGCCGACTCGGATGTGGACGCCGACGACGGCGGGCAATGATGAATACTCAAGAATGAACAATGAACAATGAAGAATGAACAAATGCGCGGAGACCCCGCGCGTTTTTGATCTATGGCTATTCTCACTATCCTTCATACTAACGATATACACGGTCGCCTTGATCAAATGCCGCGCTTGGCGACTCTGATCGCCCGCGAGCGATCACTGGCGCGCGATGAGGGTCGTCATGTGTTGTTGCTCGACGCCGGAGACTCGTCGGAGCGATCTATTTGGGAGAGTAGCATCACCAAAGGTCGCGCCAATTTTATTATGCTTGAAGCGATGGGTTACGACGCCTCAACGGTTGGCAACGGCGAAACATTTCAGTGGGGGCTGGGGGCGTTGGCAAAACTTGTAGAGTCGGTTCACTTCCCGGTTCTCGCCGCGAATCTGTTTGCGATGGATTCGGATCAGCCGCCCGTTCCCGGTTTAAAATCTCACGCCATTTTTGAAATTGAAAAGTTAAAGATAGCCGT
>CAKKQG010000269.1 GCA_919901875.1 Anaerolineales bacterium | reverse complement strand
GCCCCGCTGGGCAAGCGCAAGGCTCGCCCCGCTGGGCAAGCGCAAGGCTCGCCCCTACTCCAGTGAAGAGGTGGCTATGTTCCGTCGTCCGTTCTCCATTGCTTTACGTACCGCGCTTCTTTATGCTCTCATCGCTGCGCTGTGGGTTCTTTTATCGGATCAAGCGCTGGCATTGTTCGTCTCCTCGCCGCAATGGCTGACTACTTTGCAAACCTACAAAGGGTGGGCATATGTCGGCGTCACCTCGTTGCTTCTCTACACATTTTTGCATCGCCAGTTCTTTGCTCTGGAACATTATGCTATTGAACGCAAACAGGCGGAAGAGTCCTTTCGGCAAACTTACCAACTACTGGAGACCGTCTTCGATAACACGCACATAATGTTCGCCTATCTCGACCCGCAGTTCAACTTCATACGGGTCAATCGGGCCTATGCCAAAGCCGACGAGCGTGAACCGTTGTTTTACATCGGCAAAAATCACTTCGACTTGTTTCCCAATGAAGAGAACCAGACAATTTTCCAGCGCGTGGTGGACACGGGGGAATCAACATTCTATTCGGCGAAGCCGTTTGAATACGCCAAACATCCTGAGCGTGGAGTGAGTCACTGGGACTGGAGTCTGATGCCGATCAAGAACGCGGATGGGAAGATCGCAGAACTGATCTTTTCTCTGCTGAACGTCACCGAGCGCGTGCAGGCAGATGAGAAGTTGCGCGAGAGCGAAGAACGCTACCGCCAGCTTTTTGAAAATTCTCCTATTGGCATCTATCGCACCACGCCGGATGGACGCATCCTCGCCTCCAATCCCGCGCTCGTTCGTATGTTGGGTTTTTCGTCGTTCGAGGAACTCGCCACGCGCAATTTGGAACAAGACACTTCCGATGCGGCGTACTCGCGTCGCTCTTTCAAAGAACAGATCGAGCGCGAGGGTCGCATCACCGGACTCGAAATAGAATGGCGCAAGCGCGACGGCGCGCCAATTTTTATACGTGAAAACGCCCAAGCGATCCGCGACAGGACGGGCGCCGTCATGTATTACGACGGCACGATCGAAGACATCACCGAACGCAAACAGCATGAACGGGAACGCGATCTGCTCGACCGGGTGCGCGCGACTCTGGCGCGTGAACTCGATCTGCCAATCATCCTGCACACTGTGGTCGAAGCCATCGCCGAGACGTTTGGCTATACTCTGGTCAGCTTGTATTTGCTGCGAGGCGAAACGCTGGTGCTTCAGCATCAAGTGGGCTACACGCAAGTCATTAACGAAATCCCCATCTCCCAAGGTATCACCGGTCGCGTGGTGAGAACCCGCCAGCCGGTGTTAGTCGAAGATGCCCACACCGATCCGACATTTCTGGGCGCCATTGAAGGCATCGTTTCAGAAGTATGCGTCCCGCTGTTCGACGAAAGCCAAGTGGTTGGCACGTTGAATGTGGAAAGCACGCGAGGCGTCAAGCTGTCGGAAGCCGATCTGAATCTGATGACTGCTTTGAGTGAACATATCGGTCTCGCCGTCGGGCGGGCGCGGCTTTACACACAGGTGAGCGCGAGCGAAGAACGCTATCGCGATCTGGTCGAGAACAGCCATGATTTGATCTGCACCCACGATTTGGATGGGAAACTGCTCTCGGTGAATGAAGTGTCGGCTAAGCTGTCAGGATATTCTCGTGAATCACTCTTGCAGATGAATCTTGCCGATCTTCTTTCCCCTCGCACACGCGACCAATTCGGCGACTATCTGACCGAGATACAGACTCGGCGGCAGGCTCGGGGCATCATGCAGGTCCGAACTGCAAGCGGCGACACCCTCTACTGGGAATATGACAATACCCTTCGAACCGAAGGCGTAACGATCCCGATTGTGCGCGGCATGGCACGCGATGTCACGGCGCGAGTACATGCCGAATATCAAGCCGCCAAATCAGAGGCGAAGCTGCTCGAGAGCGAAAGCCGATTCCGCAATCTGGTAGAAACCACAACCGATTGGATTTGGGAAATTGACGAACATAGTGTTTATATATACGCCAGTCCGAGAATACGCGACATGCTCGGCTATGAGCCGGCAGAAGTTGTCGGAAAGATGCCCACAGATTTTATGCCTCCCGAAGAGGCTCAACGAGTCACAGACATATTCCTGCCGATACGCGCGGCGCAAAGCTCTTTCTCAAATCTTGAAAACAAAAACCTTCATAAAGACGGGCATCTCGTTGCCCTTGAAACAAGCGGCATCCCGCTTGTAGACAAGGATGGAAAATTTTGTGGCTATCGCGGCATAGATCGAGACATCACCGAACGCAAACGAGCCGAAGAGAGCGAGCGCCAGCACAACCAGCAGATCAACTTGTTGTATGAAGCGAGCCACCATTTAAACCGCACGCTTGATCTGGATAAAATCTATCAGACGATTTTAGGATTCATCTCAAGTATCGTCTCGTGCGACAGTTTAGTGATCTCCGCCTTTGACGCGGATACGCAACTGATTACCTGCCGCGCTATGTGGGTGGATGGAATAAAGCAAGAGGTCGGCGCGTTCCCGACTATCCCCCTCGAACCGCAAGGGCAAGGCACTCAAAGCGTTGCCATCCGCATGGGTCATTCTCTTTTGCTTAATGATTATCAAGCGCGCAGGAAAACGGCTCAGTCCAGTTACTATGTTAGTCAAGACGGCGCGATTGTGGATGACGTCCTACCCGAAGCCGACATCCCACGCTCGGCGATGATCGTCCCGTTGATGTTAGCCGCTCAAGTGGTCGGCGTGATCCAAGTTTTCAGCTATCAACTGAATGCTTATACCGACACCCAGCTAAAAATTTTGGAATCGTTGGCGAGCCACATCGCCTCTGCCCAGCAAAATGCTCTGCTCTATATCGAACGGGTGCGCGCCGAACAGCAAGCCGCCACCTCCGAGGCGAAGCTGCACGCCCTGTTCTCTGCTATGCGAGACGTGGTGTTGACGATTGATAAGGACGGCATCTATCGCGAGATCGCCCCCACCAATCCCGGTTTGTTGATTCGTCCACCGCACGAACTGCTTGGTCAATCTCTCGCCGATGTCTTCCTGCCTCTTCAAGCCGAAGAATTCTTAACCGTCACGCGGCAAGTGCTGGCAACGCAACAAATTAAATACATCGAATACGATCTCACCATCAGCGGCAGACAAGTCTGGTTCTCCACCGCCATTACGCCCATGTCCACCGACGCCACCGTTTGGGTCGCCCGCGATATTACCGAGCGCAAGCTCGCCGAAACCCGTATTCAACTACAGATAGATCGTCTCTCTGCCTTGCGCGTGATCGATCAAGCCATCAGCAGCAGTTTCGATTTGCGCCTCACTCTCTCCATCTTCCTCAACCAAGTCATGTCTCA
>CAKKQG010000268.1:1372-7209 GCA_919901875.1 Anaerolineales bacterium | reverse complement strand
GATTTGGGATTTTTGAATTTTGGTTTTTGGTTTGAGGTATATAATTACCCCGCTTAAATTTAAAAACAGGAAAGTGTTATGTCTGAAAATTCTACAAATGGTCACTTGGTTCACGTAGACAACGTGATCAAAAACTTTCAAGGACCCGCCGGGACGATCCACGTTCTTAAGAGCGTCAACCTGCATGTGCGCGAAGGCGAGTTCGTCGGCGTGCGCGGGCCGAGCGGTTCGGGCAAGTCTACATTGATCAATATGATCACCGGCATTGATCGCCCGACGGGCGGCAGTGTCAACGTCGCCGGTCACAAACTGGAGAAGATGAGCGAGAACGAACTCGCCCGCTTCCGCGGCAAACACATCGGCGTCATCTTCCAATTCTTTCAACTGCTGCCGACTCTGACCACCGTCGAAAATGTGATGCTGCCGATGGACTTCTGCCGTATGTGGAAACCCAGCGAGCGACCCGAACGAGCGATGGCGCTTTTGGATCAAGTGGGTATGACTGATCAAGCGCACAAGTTGCCCAACACATTATCCGGCGGTCAACAACAACGCGCGGCGATTGCGCGTGCATTAGCAAACGATCCGCCTCTGCTCGTCGGCGACGAACCCACCGGCAACCTCGACAGTAAAACCGCCGACACCGTCTTCACGCTGTTCAACGATCTGGTCTCCAAAGGCAAAACGTTTTTAATGGTGACGCACGACAAAGAATTGGCGGGGCGCATCCCGCGCATCATTGAAGTCTACGACGGCATATTGTACGAAGACGGCAAAGCCACCACCGAACAACATCAATCTGAACTTACGCACCTTAATCACGAATGACTCGAATAAACGAATAACACGAATTTTAATTTTGTTTTATTCGTCGTATTCGGAACATTCGTGATATTCGTGATGAAAATTTTTGTGAACTGCGTAAGTCCAGTCAGTAATTTATGAACGTCGCATTTCGCAAAGTATGGCGCGATCTTTGGAACAACAAAGGTCGCACGTTACTTGTTGTCTTAAGCATTGGCGTGGGCGTGTTGGCAGTGGGCATGATCACCGCCAGCAACGCGCTGATCTCACAGCAGATGACGGTCTCACAAGAGGCGAGCCTGCCCTCCAACATCATCATGAGTCTCGGCGGCACCCTTGACGAAGACACGGTGCATAGCATCGCCCGTCTGCCCGGCGTTGTGAATGCCGAAGGTGTGGTGAACAGCGGCATTCGTTGGAAGCCAACACTCGAGGCAGAATGGAAAGACGCCGGACTGATCGCCCGCATTGATTACAACGCGCAGATATTCGATCTCATCACGCTGCGTGAGGGCGCGTGGCCCTCATCCACCCACAACACCGTCGCGGTTGAGTTCAACCACATCACACCGTACAACGTCCCGGCTCTCGGCGGCACGATCTATTTTGAAGTGAACAAAAAACCGAAGGCGATCAAAATCGGCGGCATCGTGCGCGACCCCGGACAGTTCCCCCCGCCCTTCACCGATCAGCCAATGTTTTACGCTGACCGCGACACCTTGCGCTTGCTCGACAAAGTTTATAACTTCAATCAACTGCGCGTTAGTATTCCCCACTACACCAAGAAGCAAGCCGACGATACCGCCGACATGATCGAAGATCGTTTGAAGAAGCTCGGCGGCGGAGTCGGCTTTGTGCAAACGCAAGCGCCCGACCGTCACGTTTTGCAAGACATCTTTGACGGCGTGGGGTTAATTCTTTCGGTGATGGCGATCATGTCGTTGGGCTTAAGCACCATCTTGGTGATCAACACCATCAACGCCGTCATCGCTCAACAGATTCCGCAGATCGGGATCATGAAAATCGTTGGCGGATTAAGCGATCAGATCGCCCAGCTGTATCTCGCCGGTGTTGCCGTCTACGGCGTCTTGAGCTTGATCATTTCGGTTCCCATCGGCGCGCTCGGCGGCTACTACCTTTCATCGTGGATGTTGAACTTTATCAACGTCCCCACCTCGTCATTTGAAATTCTCTCCACTTCATTGCTGTATCAAACCGGCGCGGGGTTGATCACGCCGTTGCTCGCCGCGCTGTATCCGATCATTCAAGGCGTAAGCATCTCGGTGCGGCAAGCGATCAGCGCCTACGGAGTCGGCACGGGTCGTTATGGCGGCGGCATCGTGGATCGGCTGTTGGGGAATCTGCGCGGTCTGCCGCGCATGGCAATCCTATCTCTACGCAACACTTTTCGCCGCATGGGGCGCGTGGCATTAACCGAACTGACGTTGGTCACGGCGGGCGCGTTGTTCATGATGGTCTCCAGCACCAACTACTCTTTCAGTTCAACCATTGCCGATATATGGAAAAGCTTCGGCTTCGACGTGCTGGTCGGATTCCGCGACTATCAACGCACTGACGAAGTGGTGCCAATGATCGAATCGCGTCCGAACATTGAACGGGCAGAGATGTGGATTTGGGCGACGGGCAAAGTGAACGTGGCGGGCGCGACGGGACCCGGCACCAAGTATGAAATTTTTTTGCGCGGCATCCCGCAAGATACCGTGTTGCTAAAACCCAATCTCACTGCCGGACGCGGCTTTGAACTTGGCGACACGCACGCCATGTTGTTGAATCAAAAACTGGCGGGCAAGATGGGCGTGGGACTCGGCGACAAAATTGTTTTGGAAGTGGGCGAGAGCGGCAAATCTACTTGGACGATTGTCGGCTTGATCTTCGACATCACCGGACGCGACCAGAACACCGGTTATTTTGATCGTGACACCTTGAGCGCCGACTTGGGGCAAAGCGGGCGCGCCACCGTCGCCGAGATCAAAACAAAAATTTCCACGCCCGAAGCGCAAGCAACTGTGGAAAAAGATTTGCGCGATTACTTCAAAGAGAAAGGCGTCTCGCTCAGTTTTACCACGAACTCCAGCAAAGACCGCGAGATGTCTGAAGCGCAATTTGGAATTTTGATCACGCTTTTGTTGATCATGACATTCTTGATCGCCATCGTCGGCAGTTTTGGTTTGTCGGGGACGCTCTCGATCAATGTTTTGGAACGGCGGCGCGAGATCGGCGTGATGCGCGCCGTCGGTGCCTCGTCGAGTGATGTGGCGTTGATCTTTATGGGTGAAGGATTGATGCTCGGCGTGATCAGTTGGATTTTAGCGATCCCGATCAGTTTATTGGCGGGGCAATACTTTGTGCAAGCCATTGGCACGGTGATTAATTTTCCGGCACAATATCACAACTCGATGAGCGGGATTTGGATTTGGTTGATCATCGTCATTGTGTTGTCGTTGGTCGCCAGTTGGCTGCCTGCGCGCCGCGCGACGCAGATCAGCGTGCAGCAGAGTTTGGCATACGAATAGCAGATGGCGAATGGCAAATAGCGGATAGCATATCGCGTATTGCGGCGTATCGCGCTATGCAAGACGGAATACGCAATACGAAATACGTATCACGTATCACGCAATACTCAATACGAAATTAAAGGAGTCTGGTTTATGAAAAAAAATCTTGTAATCACTTTTGTTATTCTCAGTATCTTCGTCGCCGCCTGCGGTGGCGGCGGCACTCCGGCGGGGTCTGCCACAAAAATCCCGGTGGTCGCCGATAGCGGCACGGTGATCGCCGAAGGGCGATTGCAGCCGAAGCAATACGCGACGATCTCATTCGCCGTCGGCGGGCAGATCGCCGAGGTGTTAGTCAGTGAGGGCGCGGTGGTGAAGAAGGATGAGGTGATCGCCCGCCTTAAGAGTCGTGAGGCGGCTCTCGCTGAGGTTGCCCGCGCGGAATCGGAAAAGGTCAACGCCGAGATCGCTTTGAAGAATCTCAAAGACAATTCCGATGTGGCATCGGCACAGGCATTGCTCGAACTTGCCCGCGCCAAAGATCAACTTGATAAAGCCGAAAAGGATTTACGCAATTTTAAAAATCCCGACATGGATTATTATCAACGCCAAGTGGCGAAAGCCGAAGACGCCTTGAAGTCGGCGCAAGAAAATTTGAAACTGCTCGACATCAGCACGGCGAGCGCCAACGTGAAGTTGGCGAAGGACGGGCTGAAAAGTATTGACGACAACATCGTGCCGGATACGTTGAAGGACATTAAGACGTGCCTCAACTCGCCGTGCGCCGATAAGCAAGTCGTGTGGCTGGGCGGCAAAGGGATGAAACTACAAGACGCGAGAGATTTTTATAACGACGCCCTCAACCGCGTGACGACCACGCAGATTCAACTGGAGCAAGCGCAGCGCAACAACGGCGTGAGTCAACGCGATCTGCAAAAGACGTTGGACGATGCCAAACAGAATCTCAAAGAGGCGCAGACCCCTGACGTTCTCAAAGTAGCAGTCTACGAAGGCGAAGTGGCAAAAGCGAAATCGGCGGTAGCAGATGCGCAGCGTAAGTACGATAAAGTGAAAAGCGGCGCTCCCGATCCCGATCAGCTCGCTTCCCTTCAAGCGCGAGTCAATACGGCAACGTCGTCACTCGATGCGGCGAAGGTGGCGTTGGCAAACACCGAACTCAAAGCGCCGTTCAACGGAACGGTTGCCGAGATCAAGTTTAAAGTGGGCGAGCAAGTTGCGCCGAACCAAGCCATTGTGACGATGGCAGATTTTTCAAAGTGGATCGTCAAAACGAATAACCTGACCGAGATCGAAGTTGTGAAAGTGACTCAAGGGCAGAAGGCTTCGGTGAAACTCGACGCGATGCCGGAGACGAAGTTGAATGGCACAGTGGAATCAGTTGCCACTTTCTTTGAAGAGAAGCGCGGCGACATCACCTACACCATCACCGTCGGCGTGACCGATCTCGATCCCAAGATGCGCTGGGGGATGACGGCGCAGGTTACGTTTGAGAAGTAAGTAGGTTGTTAGGTGGTTGGGTGGTTAGGTTGTTAGCAAGAGACTCGCTTTCGTGATGAAAGCGAGTCTCTTTTTGTTTTCGTGGTCTAGCCCCTTGTGGGCGAGCAAGATAAGACGTAATTGCTCACGCCCTCGCAGGATGATGAATCATCCTGCTGGCACACGAAACGCGATAAATCGCGTTGGGGCTTAGTCTGCTTCAGCAGACTTTTTGTGGCAGCGTGGAAATTCATTTCCACGCGTTTTTCCACACTGCTATAATCCCTACATCTTCTTCGTGTTCCTTCGTGAACTTCGTGGGAAATAACTATGCTCAAAGAATTAAATTGTCCAACTTGCGGCGCGCCCGGTCTCGAAAGCCATCAACCCGATGGCTCGGTGCTGTGCAAATTTTGCGGCAACGCTTACACGCAAAGCGGTGAGATCATCTGTCCGCGCTGTGAAGCCATCAACCGCGAGAGTGATTTGTTCTGCAAACAGTGCGGCGAAAAAATTAAACGCACTTGCGCCGCCTGCGCCGCCGAAAACTGGGCGGGCGCCGAACACTGCTCCGCCTGCGGGCGCGATCTCGACGTGATCTCAAATATGGCGAACCGCACGCGCGAAGGCTTTGCTGAGCATCTAGAGCAGCAACGCAAGATGGCACCCGCGATCAAAGCCGATCAAGAAGCCGCGAGTCAAAAACGGCTGGCGACAATGTGGGAGAAAGAACGTGAGCGCACCGATGAATTGCAGAGGCAGCTCGAACGCAAACGCGTCGAGAACAAAGCAATAATGACGGTGTTGTATGTGAGCGGGGCGATCTTTGTCTGCATGATCTTATGCGGGGCGGTGGCGATCTCGCTGTTACGCTAAAAAATTGGGGAGCGTTTAATAGACAAGACTGTTGTAGTTTTGGCACTCTAATCCGCTGACAAACTTTGTTCCGAACCTCAACGATTAGCGCGTGTGCAACTTTTTTGTTTCCATGCAGAATAATGATTGGGATCAGAAAAATGC
>CAKKQG010000268.1:0-1272 GCA_919901875.1 Anaerolineales bacterium | reverse complement strand
CCCGCCTTCCCGGTTGAACTGCCCGAATATCAAGGTCCGCTCGATCTATTGTTGCAGCTCATTGAGCAAGAGCAACTCGACATCACCAAGATCGCCTTAGCGCAAGTGACCGATCAATATCTGGCGCGCGTGCGGGCGATGGATGAGCAGAACTTAAAAGGCATCGCCGATTTTTTGGTGATCGCCGCCAAGTTGATCCTCATCAAGTCTGAAGCGTTGTTGCCGCGCCCGCCGAAACGCGCCGAAGGTGAAGAAGACCCCGCCGACGAATTGGCGCGTCAGCTTTTAGCATACAAACGATTCAAAGAGATCGCCCTCACCCTGCATCAACGGGAAGTGGACGGGGTGCGGACATTTTTGCGAGTGGCGGCGCCACCGAGATTCGAAGCCAAACTCGATCTATCCGATGTCACGACCGTTGATCTATGGCAAGCCGTCACGCGCGCGTTAGCCTTGTTGCCGCCCGACACGCCCGAAGTTGCCAGCGTGGTCGCGCCGCCCAAGATCACCATCCGCCAAAAGATTCGCTACATTCAACTTGCGCTGCGAACAGAAAGACGCGCGCGATTTTTTGATTTGCTCAAAGAAGCGACGACGCGCACCGAAATTTTGGTGACGTTCTTGGCGCTGTTGGAATTGGTGAAGCAGATGCGGGTGACAGTGAAGCAGGAAAAAATTTTTGGCGATATTGCCATTGAGGCAATCGGCGAGTGGGTCAACGATGATGCGGTTCAGATTTATGCCGAGATGGACGAAGACGAAACCATAAATGAATCAGAGTCAGGCTTATCGTAGCGCCGAGTGAATCGAACAACACATCGAGAGCGCGCGACTCGCGCCCCGGCACCAAAGCTTGATGTAGTTCATCACTCGCTCCGTAGAGCGCGGTGAGGGCAAACGCCCACGCATAATGTGAAAGACGGAGAGACGTCTCACCGGCAACGCCGCGCAGCATCAACACCGCTAGGAGCGCGTACTCTAAAACGTGCGCGCTCTTTTTGATCACAAAATCTTGTTCGCCATAATCGGGCAGCGCGCCTTTGGGCTGCGACGAAAAGGCGAAGATGATGAGCATTAAGATGAGGGCGGGAGACCAGTAGTAGAGAAAACGTTTTATGTAATTCATATTTCGTATTGCGTATTACGTTTCACTCTGGGCTTACGCGCACTGAACCACTAACGTCATTGCGAGTGTTCTTTACGAAGCAATCTCGATCACGCTTTGAGATTGCTTCGTCGCGAAGAACGCTCCTCGCAATGACGCTGACGTGT
>CAKKQG010000267.1 GCA_919901875.1 Anaerolineales bacterium | reverse complement strand
GTTTATGGAATGATGATCTCCGAGTTTGACAATCCGGTGATCCCCATAATTTTGGCAGATGCCGGGTTGGATTTTTTTATTCTGGATATGGAGCATGGAGCATTCACCCTGACGAGCGCCTTACATATTTTGCAGATGGGAAGGTTGGCGAACATCACGCCCCTCGTGCGCGTGCCGGATGGAATGTATCACCTCATCGCCTCTGTGCTGGATGCGGGCGCGCAGGGTATTGTGGTGCCGCGAGTCGAAACACGCGAAGTTGCCGAGCGTTCTATTGCGGCGATGCGCTATCCGCCGCTCGGTGTACGTGGCGTTTATGGCGGCAAGGCGAACAACGATTACCAACCAGTGTCGCTACTGGAATACACGCGCCATGCAAATGAAAACATACTGGCGATCATTCAGATCGAATCGAAAACCGCCGTTGAACACGCCGACGAATTGCTCTCAACTCCGGGGTTAGATGGTGCGCTGGTGGGTCCTTGGGATTTGGCATCGTCGCTTGGAGTTGATCCGAGTGAGCCTATCATTGATACGATGACACAAAAAATTATAGGCATCGCCAAACGGCATAATGTGGCGAGTGGCATTCATGTCGGCGACCCGGCGCGGATCAAACACTGGCAAGCGCAGGGGATGACGTTTCTCTCGTGCCTCAGCGAACTTGAAATGCTTCGTAACTCAGCCTATAGTCTTGTCAAGGCGCTACGCGGATAATATGAAAGTTGCGCGGTTGCATTCGATGGGGATTGTACGGTTACACGATGAAGCAACTCGTGCGCCTGGCGTTGGCGAGTCATTAGTGCGTATTACAGCTGTCGGGCTATGCGGGTCTGACCTGCATTGGTTTAGTGAAGCCGGTATTGGCGATGCCCGTTTAGTGAAGCCGTTGGTGTTAGGACACGAGTTTGCAGGAATAACCGAAACGGGACAACGCGTAGCAATAGACCCGGCTGTTCCATGTGAAGTGTGTGAGTTTTGCCGTGAGGGGAATCCAAACCTTTGCAACAACATGCGCTTTGCCGGGCATGGGCAAACCGATGGTGCTTTACAAGAACAACTGGCTTGGCCAACGCGCTGCTTTTTCCCCTTGCCCGACTCGTTGAGCGATGCCGATGGCGCCATGCTCGAACCATTAGGGGTGGCTTTACATGCAGTTGATCTAGGCAAAATAAGAGCGGGCATGAGAGTCGGTGTTTTCGGGTGTGGGCCCATTGGCTTATTAGTTATTCAAGTTGCTAAAGCCGTTGGAGCCACAGAAGTGCTCGTCACCGAACCATTAGCGCATCGCCTCAAGGCAGCGCAGCAATTAAACGCAAAGACTTGGCAGCCAGGTGAAGAAGTGGATGTGGCTTTTGAGTGTGCGGGTGAGAACGAAGCGGTAGAAGATGCCATTGCCGCCGCCCGACCCGGTGGGCGTGTGATCCTCGTCGGCATCCCAGGCAATGATCGGACTTCGTTCAACGCCTCGGTAGCGCGGCGGAAAGGTCTGACGATCAAATTGGCACGACGAATGAAGCACACATATCCGCGAGCCATACGCTTGGTCGAAAGTGGTGCGGTGAAATTTCAGTCGCTAATCACCCATCGCTTTCCATTAGAAAAAATTGCAGAGGCTTTCGCCGTGGCACAACGGCGTGAGGGACTAAAAGTAATCATCGAACTTGCATAGGAGCGTGTTATGAGCAAACGCAAATATGCAATTGGAGTGGACTTCGGCACAGAGTCTGTCCGGGCCCTACTCGTTGATGTTAGCAATGGCAAAGAACTGGCGACTGCGGTCTATAAATATTCGCACGGCGTAATTGATGAAGTGTTGCCCGTTGAGGGCAAACAAGTTCGGTTAGAACCAGATTGGGCTTTGCAAGATCCAGAAGATTATCTCAACACCTTCAAACGCACCGTGCCGCGGTGTTGCCATCACATCTCCCCCGCTGACAGCGGCGTTGACATTTGTTGACCCGCCCAAGTTGGATACATCTCCCAGGACTCACACATCGCCTTCGCCGCCTCGCGGGTGTCGTCCCATTTAACGCGCGTCGTCGCTGGTGTATCTTTTGCCTCTGCCAAGTGTTGCATCGGCGACGTGTTCTTCGGTGGTCGTCCACGTTTCAGGATCACCGGCTTGCTCTGCAACGCTTTGCATGCTTCGATGATCGCCGCGACGCTGAGACCCTTCACCCGCGTGGCGAGTTCAATCCGCTTCGTCGTGTCTTCGATGCCGAGCAAAGCGCGCACGACATCTTTGTGTGTTGGCAGATCGCTACGCTCGATCAAGTCTTGGATCGGTTCGTCCAAGTTCAAAAGTTCCAAACGATCTGCAACATGATTGGAGCTGCGCCCCAACGCTTTGCCGATCTCGTTATTGGTTTTCCCTTCGCGGCGCAACGATTGAAAGTGCAAGGCTTCGGAGATCGGCGGGATGT
>CAKKQG010000266.1 GCA_919901875.1 Anaerolineales bacterium | reverse complement strand
CCCGATCTCGCGCGTGCGTTCCGTGACCGAGACCAACATGATGTTCATGATGCCGATGCCACCCACGAGCAGCGAGATACCGGCTATGAAACCCAAAAACGCGGTGAGCGTCGCCGTGATGGCATTTAAGATTCCGAGAAATGCCGCCTGACTCAACACGGTGAAATCAAGGAGGTCGGTTAAACTTTTTCCGCGTTGACGGCGCAAGATGCGCTCAGCCTGCACCATCACTTCCTCAACCACATCGGGCGATTCTGCCGACATGGAAACGTCGGTGACTCTTAACTTGCCGCCGATCACCGCCGCCGACCCAAACAGTTTGTCGTAACCCGTTTCTAACGGCACGATCACCACCGCGTCCGGGTTCGGTCCGAAGCCCGACGAGCCTTTCTCTTTCAACATCCCCACCACTTCAAACCCCACGCCGCTCACTTTGATCTCGCGCCCGATCGGGCTCAACCCGCCAAAAAAATCTTTTGACGTTTGCGCGCCGATCACAGCCACCCGTCCGCGCGTCGCCCGATCCGATTCGGTGATGAACCGACCGGCCTCCACTTCGTACGACCGCACCACCCAGAATCGTGAGCTGGTGGCAATCGTCGCTAACTCTTGCGTGCTGGAGCCGTACGTGACCGTCATCGTACGTTGAAACGACGGCACGATGTCAGTGACGTTCTTCATATTTTTTGCCAACGCTTCGTAATCAGCGTAATAGAGAAAGGCGCTCGTCGGCGGGCGTCCGGGTTGAAAACGACCCGGTATCACCGTCACCAAATTGGAGCCGATGCCCTGTACCTGATTCGTGATGTCAGCCATTGCCCCATTGCCGATAGACATTAGCGCCACCACCGCCCCCACGCCAATGATGATGCCTAACATGGTCAAGCCGGATCTTAATTTGTTTGCCGCCAACGCGCGCAAGGCAATGCGGACATTTTCTTGAAAGTTCATAAAGCCTCATTTCATTACTGGACTAACGCAAGACAGAATGATTTAATCACGAATAACACGAATGATCGAATACCACGAATGTTTTTTTATCGCTCTATTCGTTAAATTCGTGTATTCGAGTCATTCGTGATTAAGGTGCATAAGTCCAGTCATTGTTAAAATCGCCAATCAAGTTTACACGCTTAGAGCAAAATTGTCAGAAGTAAAAAAACACAAAAAAAGAAGCCCGCTTTCTAAGAAAGCAGGCTTC
>CAKKQG010000265.1 GCA_919901875.1 Anaerolineales bacterium | reverse complement strand
GGGGTTTGGGTTTTTGGAGTTTGGGATTTTTGTTTTTGTGTGGTTGAGGGAGATGAGGGGTAAAATAGGAGGCGTTGAGAGGAGGCGACTCTATGAGTGCACAATTATTGGAAGTGGTTTTGAAACAAGCGGATCAACTCACATCCGATGAGCAGCTAGTGTTGGCATCTCGTTTGATTGAGAGGGCGCGGCGGACAAAAGTTTTCACAGGGCGGCCTAAACGCAAATGGAAGGATGTGTGCGGCACATTGCCCTATCCTGCTTTTGGCGAAGATGCTCAGGTTTACATTTCACGCACGCGAAGAGAAAGCGACGAACATCGTGAGCGCGCATTGAAACGAGTAGCATGAAAGGAAAGAGAAGATGACAATACAAACTCTTGCCCCGCAGGATTTAGTTCGTAAAGCAGTGATCGAAGTGGCGCAATTGCCAGAGCGTGATTTGGTGGCAGTGGTGGAATTTGTGACGCGGCTTAAGCGACAACCCCGCCGTCCCACTGTGGCAGAGATTCAAGCAGAGGCAGAACGATTATCGGCTCAGTTAAAAAACTTGCCGCGTCAAGAGTTGATGAAACGATTTCAAGATAACCTTGACGCGATGCGAGTTGACGCGATTGCAAAAGGCACGGCACTTGAGAAGGAGTTAGAGAGTGACTGAACGGTTGAGGGCGGTTTTGGATACGAATGTTTTCGTGTCAGCAGCGTTAAGTAAAAATGCCAATAGCCCGACCCGCGAATTGCTCAAACGCTGGGAGCGCGAAGAATTTGTCTTGTTAGTCTGCAATGCGCTGAATAAAGAGATCATTGAGAAACTAATCGAACGCGAAGTTCCCGACTTGACCATCACTCAGCAAACAGCATTGCTCAAAGAATTAGCAGAGTGGATTGAGGTGCCTGATGATGCGGTGATTAAAGTATTATCTGATGCCGACGATGATGTGATCCTTGCTTGCGCTGTTCAAGGCAAGGCGCATTACATCGTCACTTACGATCCGCATTTCGACTCGCTCGGTGGCGACTATCATGGAATCAAAATCGTCAAGGCAATACCGTTTTTAGAAGTGTTGCGGCGAGACATCAAGAAAGATTGATCGCTGTTCTTGTGCGCCAAAGTGGGAAAGAACGAAACCTTCAAGGTCTCCAAGACCTTGAAGGTTTTTTGTTGCCACTCACTTACTCACCGCCAGCTTCACCACCTTCCCCGCCTTACTCACCGTCACCCGCGCATAACTTTGAATCGCATGTGAATTCATACGAATCGTTTTCGCAACGGTATAGACTCGATGCGTGGGCGTGGTGTTGCCGCCTTTCGCCATGATGGGCGAGAGTGGGCGCGAGAGATGGATATTTGCCGACTCGGAGCCGGGTAGGTAGCGCGAGAGAAAAGTTTTCATCTCGGCGACGATCTCAGGTTTAATCTCAGGATCGCTGATCGTTTGATACTCCATCGCCATCGTTTTCAATTCGGGCAAGGTTTTCGCCGACGACGTGGTGCGCGATGAGGTGGGTGCGGGCAACAATGGATCGCCATACAACACAAAGGAGATCAACGTTTTCTGATCTTCGCCGTCTAAAAAGTTTTGCCGCTTGTGCATTGTTTGAGCTAAATCTAATTTGGCGCGGCGCAGTGATTCGCCCACCGACAACCCGCCGAGTAGCGCTTCCCAAAAAGATCGCGCCAATAAATCTGCGCCGATAAGGGGTGAACTGACAGAACCGTAAGCGATCTTGGTTGAACCGATCAATGCCCGCGCCCCATCGTTTAAAAATCGCAAACACATCGCCGCATCGGGTTCGCTTTTGTTGATGATGTTTGCGCCGTAGCACGACTCGGTGAAGATGATTCGCGGCGGATGCCCGTTGCCATTTGCGACATCATTCGGCGTGAGCGCGATGGGATACAACGCGCCATAACCTTCGTCGCCCGGATCGCGCTGACCAAACCACTCCGACGAATCTTCCACGCCGTGCAAATTAAAATAGGAGAGATCGAATTTGCGCGTGATGGGCGCGGTGTCCGCTTCGAGCGGCGGAGAGGTGAAGAGTTGAGTCGCTGCGCCAATCGGCGCAAAGACTTCGAGCGCGGCTTCTTTCCACACACTCGCCGCATAACCGATTGCTTGCGGCGCGGGTTGTGCCTTGCTTATTCGCAAAATGTCGCGCACCCAATCCATCAACACAAATTTTGATGACGTTGAAGCGTGAGCGTTAATGGTGTTGCGTAACAACCGTTTCAACGGTTCCGGGTCGCGCCCGCACGGCGAAGGCAAACGCCCAACAGCCCACTCCGGCACAAAATAATTTTCGTCAATGCAGCCGTAAGGGTTGTCGGATGGAATGTCGTCGTCGCTATCATCTGTTGGATTCGGCAGGCGATGAAATGGAATGAGGTCGTCGCCGCCGATGATCGCCAACGAATTGATCGCTTGCCCTTTGCGCGTCAGCCAGCGATCCACGTCGCGCAATAAATTTTTGATCGCCCAAGCATTCGTTGGCTCCACCGGATTGAGACCATAGCGCGCAAGACAAACGGGATCATCGGGCGCGATGATCTTCACCGGCACGCGGCGATGTTTTGCCGTGATCGCCGCCAACTGCTCCACCAACCCTATCACTTCGGCGGATGCCGCCTCTCCGAATTTTGCCTTCAACAACTTACCGCTATACAAAATAACGTGAACCGGTCGGCGATAGAATCGCGCGTGATTAACTTTGATCTGATTCGACGCCAGCGTTACCGTGTGTTCGATCTTCGGCTCACTCAACGTCGGTTGCGGACTCCACCCTTTCCCCTGTTTCCCTGTTTCCTTTTTCCCTTCTATCTGATTTCTTCCCAACAGTTTCGTCACTTCAAACGGTATCGGCGCGGGCAATGGAACATCGAGATCGTGATTCCATAAATTGCGATACGCGTGCGCGTGTGACGGCGACCAATAGCGGTTGACCACATCACACGCCGGGTCGAGGGTGCTGGCGGTGTAAAGCAATTCGACGGCTGAGACCTCCGAGTTCTTTAAGAACTCGGAGGTCTGCTGACTTAACAAACACTCGGCAAGACACAACAAGATCGCCACGCTTTGAGTCCAGCGTTCATGGAAGCCTTGCGCCAGGGGCAGGGCGAGATCGAGTTGACCTGCCAGCCAATGACTCTTGAGTAAAATGAGCGAAGCAAGCGGTGGCGCGTCGTCGTATTCCAATACGGCTTGGGCAAATTTTCCTGCCGACTCAAATTGCTTTATGTGCAGGGCAGCATTGGCGCGACGAAGTGTATCTATCCAGTGTGGCGGATAAAACTGTGATGGGAACGGTTGACCGTCCAGGGCGTGGGCGACGGCGTGCGCGGCGGCATCACGTTTCAGGTCGCCGATCAAACGTTGCGCGGCGGCGTGTTCGGGATCAACGGCGACGATCTGATCGATCAGTTGAATCGAATCATCACGATCATTTTCGATCTGGTGCACCTGCGCCAGAAAAAATTTCATAGCCAGATCGTTGGGCGATCCATCGAGCCAGGCCTTCGCCACCTTGCGCGCGTAATCGGCGCGATGGGCGGTGAGGGAAGATTGGAGGAGGGAGAGAGAGTCTGAACGATTCATAGAGACAATGAACAATGAACAATGAACAATGAACAATGATCGGGTGATGTCCGCTCCCCTCTCCTAAATTGTGTTTTTCAATTTAGGAGAGGGGTTGGGGGTGAGGTTAACCGCTCACCATTTTTAAAATTCCCGATGCCGAAACAGCGAGACGCTGCTTTTGAATTTCAAGATTGCCAGGATCGAGTTCAGAGGCGCGTTTGAAGAAGTGTGCCGCTTCGACGTAATCGCGCATAGATTTGGCGGCGAGACCTGCGAGAAAAAAATTATCGGCGATGCCCGGTTGAAGTTGAATTAATTCTTGATACAGCTCCAACGCGCGGTGCGGTTGGTTGCGCCGTTCATACACCAAACCCATCTCGCGGGCGATCTCCGCCTCTTGCGGTTCGATCTCGCGCGCGGTTTGCAAGTGGGCTAAGGCGGCGTCGAGTTGACCCACTGCGCCGCACAACTTTCCTAAACGCAACAAATGACTCGCTTTGTGCGGCGCGAGTTGATTGGCGTGTCGTCCGGCTTCAATCGCTTCGTCAACGTGTTTCGCTTGCATCATCGCGTCGCTCAACATGCCCATTGCCTCATCGTCTTGCGGATCGAGAGTCAGCACGCGCTTGAGCGCGCCGACAGCTTTCATCGGCTGGTCGAGGTCCATGAGCAAGGTTGCTTGCGCCGTCAACGCCGCGCGTGGATCATCGGCGACGTTTGCCGCCGTGCCGTAAGCGCTGAGGGCGTTGTCGTAATCGGCGCGGCGCATATACACTTCGGCGAGAAGCAATAAGGCATCGGCGTTGTCGGAGTTGAGATGCAGCGCGGCAAGAATTTTTTCTTGCGCGTCGTCATTGCGATTCAGCGCCAACGCTGCGCGCGCCGCGCCGATGAGCGAAGCGAGATCGTCGGCATGATCGAAACATTCCCACGCTCGCTCAAAATTTTTCAACGTGAGATTGATCTCGCCGCACTGCGCCCACCACGCTTGAACGTCGTCGCGCAAGATGAGGGCGCGATCAAACTGATCGGCGGCGTGAGCCAGATCGTTAAGTCGGGCGTAAGCGCGGGCGAGTGCCGCCACGTAGTTCGCCGTCTCGTGCGGATGCGCGTTCTGTTTTTGCGCCAAGTCTGTCGCGTTTTGATAATGCTGAATCGCTGACGACGTTTCGCGGCGGCTTTCATAAAGCTCGGCGAGTCGGTGATGCCACGCCGCTTGTTTGGGATCGAGCGTGATCGCTTTTTGATAGACGCTGGCAGCTTCGATCCGTTTGCCACTTGCCTGAAAACATTCGCCGAGTAGTTGATGGGCAGTGGCATTTTGCGGATCGAGGTTGATGACACGTTCAAAGTTTTCGCGGGCGTTGGCGACGTCACCTTGTTCGAGGATGATCCGTCCGCGCTCGATCAAGTTGCTGACGTTGGTGGGTTCGCGTTCCAGTGATGATTCAATCGCTTTGCGCGCCAAAGTTAATTTGCCTGCGCGCCGATAGCAACTGGCGAGGGCGCAATAGATTTCGGCGGTTGGCGTTTTGGCGACTGCCGCTTCGAGCAACGGGATGGCTTCTTTAAAATTTCCGAAGAGGGCGAGGGCGCGCGCCTTCCACACGTTGACGGCATTCGCATCCGCGCCGAGGTCGGCGGCGCGTTCTAACTGATTCATGATCTCCGCTCGCTCCGTTCCTTCGACTTTTGAAAAATTTCCAATGGGAGCGGATTCTTTTTCGAGGATGAGAGCGCGAGTGAGATTCATTAGCGACTCGGCATCATCGGGGCGACCTTTAGCTACTTTGCGGCTGGCGGCAACACCTTGCGCGTGACGATTCGTTTGCACGAAAACTTCGGCGGCGGCTGCCAAGACATCCGTTGAATTTGGATCGAGTTCAATCGCGGCTTCGGCGGCGGCGTTGGCTTCGGCGCGTTTGCCAAGATGTAGATACACGCGCGCCATCTCAGCTTGCGGTTTGCCAAGATGCGGCGCGAGCTGCGCGGCGTGTTCCAACGCGCTGAGGGCGCGATCATTTAAACCTTTGGCGTGATACGTTTCGCCGAGCATCTGCCACACGGTGTGATCGTTGGGAGTCAATTTCGAAGCGCGTTCAAGATGCGGCAGGGCGGAATCAAAATTTTGCAGTGTGAGGGCGGCGCGTGCTGTTTCTAGTGCGAGTGAAATATCTTGAGGTGATTCTTGCGCGGCGCGTTGATAGGCGGTGAAGGCTTCGAGATGTTTGCCCTGATGCGAAAGCGCCGCGCCAAGTTTGGCGTGAGTCGCCGCGTCGTTGGGATGTTGCAAAAGATTCTTTTTCCACAAAGCAATCGCCGAAGCGTGACGGGCGAGTTGCCACAAACATTCTCCAGCGCGGCGCAAGTAGTCGGGGTTGAGAGGGTCAATGGCGGCGGCGCGGGCGAATGCGGTTTGCGCTGGATCGAATCGTCCGAGCAGAACATTGGCTTCGCCTAATGCTTTGACGATGTCTGCCCGACTCGGATCGAGCGATGTGGCTTTCTCAAAAACTAAAACGGCTTCGCCAAAATCTTTGAGCTTCAAATAAAGATCGCCTAACCCCACAAGGATCATCACCGAGTTCGGCGCGATCCGTAACGCTTCGAGATACAAGGTGCGCGCCATTTCGAGTTGATTGCTTGCCGCGAGAAGTTCTGCCAGTTCTTGGCGGTAGCCCGGCATCTCGGGCGCAAGCTCGATTGCTTGTTTTAAAATTTTTGCAGCGTAGGCTGTGTTGCCGGCTTTGCGCGCGCAGTGGGCGAGCGTGGACAACAACAAATGGTCGTCGGGCGCGAGTCGTGAGGCGGCTTCGTAACTATTTACCGCCTCTTCCCACAAACCGGCGGCGGCGTAGGCTTGCGCCAGAGTCTTTTGCAAAGAGAAATTTGTTTTGTCGTTTTCGGCGGCGTCTCGCAGCGCGGCGATTGCCGCTTCGTGTTGCTTGAGTTCAAGGCAGCACACGCCGAGCTGCACAATGAGCTCGGAGCGTTTAGGGTCAATGGCGAGGGCGCGTTGATACGTTTGCAGCGCGGCTTTAAATTCTTTAGCCTGTTCGTAGATCGCTCCGAGCAAGGTGAGTGAGTCGGCGTCGTCGTGATCTTTCACAACGGATTCGAGAGCGGGGCGGGCGATGGCATGATGATTAAGTTGATAAGCGACTCGTCCCAGATCGCGCAGTAGATCCACGGGGACGCCGCCAACCGCTGACGAGTGGGCGCGTTGATAAACCGCCAACGCTTCGTCGAACCTGCCAAGGGCTTCAAGCGTGCGACCCAAAACAGTTTCAATTGGTGAACGATCTGAAGCGTGAACGTTGATGAGCGCGCGCTGGAGAGACTCGAGTGCCTCTTTGTGACGGTGCTGGGCGTGATACAGTTCGCCGAGGCGTTTGTGAATCTGTCCGCGACCCGGATCGAGTCTAACTGTTTGGTTGAAGGACTGGATCGCTTCGATGGGTTGATTCAGTATGAGGTAGAGATCGCCCAGATCGGCGTAGAGATCGGGATCGTCGTTACAGTATTTGCATCCGGCTTGTAAGGCGGCAAGGGCGCGTTGTAGATCGTTTTGCGCGCGATGATGCGCGGCGACGGCTCGCCATGCTTCGCTGGATGCGGGGGTGAGATCGGTGGCGCGGTTGAAGTATTCAAAGGCTTCATTGGTTTTGCCGAGCGCGGTTAATGCTTTACCGGCGATGATCAAGACCTCCGAGGTTAAGATCTCCGAGTTCTTTAAGAACTCGGAGATCTGGAATGCGAGTTCAGGTTGATGCGCTTCGAGTGCGGTTTGGGCAAGTTCGAGCTGTAGTTTGGGATCGGGGTCGCGCGCGATGGCGCGTTGATAGTGAGTGATCGCCGATGCGGGGTCGTTGTGCCGCAAGGATTGGGCAAGAATTTTTCGGGCGAGAGCGTTTTCAGGATCGAAGCCGAGAGCCGCCCAAGCGTGATCTTGCGCTTTGGTTTGATCGCCGTGAGCCAAATAGTGTTTTGCCAGATTAAGGTGAAGGGGCGCGGGGGATGGTGATGAGGTTAATATCTTATTCCAAAGCTGCGCGGCAGAGTCGGCGTCACCGAGTTGGATCAGCAAATCGGCGCATGAACTTAATGAGGGCGTGTCACTTTCATTTGAATCACGAATCTTGATCAACAGTTCGTGGGCGAGATCATGATTGCCCGCTTTGTAATAGACGCGGGCGGCGGCGAGGAGGACTCGGGTGGAAACTTCCGAAGTTTTTAAAACTTCCGAAGTCTGCGCGCCGAGTTCGACTAGCGCGTTTTGCGTGTCGCCCATCGCCGCCATTGCTTCGGCGACGAAGACGTGAAGGTGATTGGCTTTGGGGCGCATGGTGCGCGCTTCACGGAAGGCGGCGAGTGCCGAGACGGGATCGTTGTGATCGAGCGCGCGATGGGCGTGACGTAGTGTGAGATCGGTGGCGAGCGAGAGTGATGACTCGATGGCGCGCGAGAGTGAGATCGGCTGCGCTGAGTAGTCGCTGAGGAAAATGTGATCGAGTTGATCGGCGAGGGCGCGATGCGCTGAAGGCAGATCACTCGGAAGATTTAATCGCCCCGTGCCTTTCGCTTGTTTGGGCGCGAAGGTGCGGGCGACTTCGGGCAAGCCATACAAGGTGAAGTGATTGGCGAGTGAGAGTTTGATGGCGACGGAATAATTTGTGATGAACGGGTTGAGATTAGAGATTAGAGATTGCGGCGTTTCGTTAGCGACCAAAATCCGCGCAGCGAGGGCGATCAATTCTTGATCGAGCATCGCTTTGATTAGCACCGAGGGATTGGGGATGATGGCGTAGAGGCAGATGAGCGGGATGCTCCAATCACGTAGCGAGTTTTTTGCGTCGTGGGCGAGTGAGGCAAAATGTTGCGTGGCTTGCAGACGCTCTTTGAGATTGAGCGCGGCGAGAGTTGCCTGTGCCAGTTCGGGTAGTTGTTGACCTTTATTTCTTCGCTCTTGACCTTTAACTTGTAAATAGACTTTGCCTACGATCCCCGGTCTCCACATCTCAACCGTTTGGCAAGCGGCGGCGAGTGAGGCGCGCGTGTCGTCTTCGCATTGATCGAGCAGATCGCGCAACGTCCGCTCAACGCGAATGCGACGATTGACTTCAGACCAGATCGATTCGGGGAGGAGGGTGAAGAAGGGTGGCATGGAAATGGCTAATGGCGGATGGCAGATGGCAGATGGCAGATGGCGGATTGTGTTTCAATCAAAAATCAGCAATCAAGAATCAGAAATTAAAGGGCGAACATCACCGCGTAAGATGCCGTGATGAAGCCTGCGCCGAATATAATGAGGAACGCGCCTACGCCCATCGAGGTGCGGAGAAGGTTGTTCACCGATTCGTTCAATTGCACGGCGGCTTGGACGATGTGGGTGATGTCATTAGTGATAGACTTCTGCCCAAGTTTGGCGGATTGGGCGGCAAGGGCTCTGGCATGATTATTGAAACCGAAGCCCACGAGTTTAAAGAAGCCCGCGCCGATAAACAGGACGCCGAGGGCGAGCAACGTCATGGCGAGAATAGATCGAAAGGTTTCAGGTGTGAATAACATGGGACGCTCCTTGCGCGATGATGGTTAAGAGATTGAAAGTGCAAGATGTGTGCCGAAGGCTGGATGTTAGAGATTGGAGATTAGAGATTGGATCGTAGAAGCTGTAGCCGAGATTGCTGTCAACAGATTTTGAGAGCGGATTGAACGGATGTAACGAATCCGCTCAATCTGTTCCAGAAATCTGCTGACAGCGTTGAAAAGATGAAGATCAAAATTATTTTGTCGTTATGCCTAATAACTTTGGCGGCTTGCGTGAACAACCCAACGCCCGTGAACAACTTGCCCACAGATTTTTCTAATGGTGTGTGGCGCGGGATCGTGATTGGAAAATCGGATGAACAAGATGTATTGAAAGTATTAGGAACGCCGAACGAGAAGATCGCCCAAAGTGGAAGTTACGTTTATCGCGGCGACGGGCGGCAGATGGTGATCGAGTTTTCAAACGGCACGGTTGATCACGTCACTGCCAACTCCGAAGAAGCGAAAACGGTTTTGAAGATGTATGTGCTGGTAGACATCGTGAAAGTGTTGGGCAAACCCGAATGGGTGACGTGGTCGGCGCAAGAAGAGTCGCGCACGCTGGTGTGGGCGACACAAGGAGTCGCCGCCACGACGTTCATCAATAACTTTGAAGTAGACTCGACGAATAACTTGCTGCGCGGGATCGACCTCTTCCCCAAAATGGATTTGGAATCTTATAAAAAGAGTCGGCATTACTTGGCGCGCGTGCCGACCACAAACCCAAACGCTATTCGCGAAGGGCAGTTGGGAAAAGTGGAGGACCCGTATCGGTGGGCGAAGTATTTTGGAGCGACGGCGACGCCGTGATGGTAAGATTGGCGGCATCTCTTTTCTGTGAGGATGACTATGGAACTGGCAAAACGTTTAAGTGGTCTGCGCGAGTCGTTTATTCGTGAGATGACTCGCTTGGCAATTACGCATAACGCGATCAACCTCTCGCAAGGCTTCCCCGATTTTGATCCGCCGCGCGAAGTGATTGACGCCGCGCATCGCGCGTTAGATAGCGGCAGCAACCAATACACGATCACTTGGGGGATACCGCCTCTGCGTCAGGCGCTTTCTGCCAAGATGAAACATTGGTACGGACTCGACTTCGACCCTGATCAAGACATCACCGTTACCTGCGGCGTGACCGAAGCCATCAGCGCAACGTTCATGAGTCTGCTCGATGCGGGCGATGAAGTGATCATCATCGAGCCATATCACGAAGGGTATGCGCCGGAAGTGATCTTCGCCGGGGGCGTGCCGCGCTTTGTGGCGTTGACCGAACCCGATTACACACTTGATCTCGATCAATTGCGTAAAGCGTTTAACTCACGCACCAAAGCGATCATCGTCAACACGCCGCACAACCCGACGGGTCACGTCTTCACTCGCGCCGAACTCGAAGGCATTGCCAAGTTGTGCCAAGAGTTCAACATCGTCGCCGTCACCGATGAAATTTACGAACATATTGTTTACGATGATCGCCAACACATCCCGTTGGCAAGCATTGACAGCATGGCAGATCGCACGGTGACGATCAGCGGGTTTAGTAAAACGTTTGCGGCAACAGGTTGGCGACTCGGTTTCGCTTTTGCGCGCGGCGCGTTGAGTAAAGCCGTCCGCACCGTGCATGACTTCACGACGATCTGCGCGCCCGCGCCGTTGCAAGCGGCGGCAGTGTCCGCGCTTAATTTGCCCGACACGTATTACGCTCAAGTGAAATCCGATTACGCTCAACGCCGCGAAACGATCATGTCTATCTTGCTTGAATCAAACTTCATTGCCCGTCCGCCCGAAGGCGCGTATTACATCTTGGCTGATTTCGGCAAATGGAATTTTGCGGGCGATGATTACGACTTCGCTCGCTGGCTGCCGCAGACTCTCGGCGTTGCCGTTGTGCCGGCTTCGTGCTTTTATGGAACGCCGAACATGGGCAAACGACAAGTGCGGTTCGCCTTCGCCAAAAAGTTGGAGACGCTGAATGCGGCGGGGGAGAGGTTGAGGCG
>CAKKQG010000264.1 GCA_919901875.1 Anaerolineales bacterium | reverse complement strand
TGCCCATGGCGATTGACGAAGCGAAACAAAAGCGCGTGGTGCTCGAGCGCGAACGATCTCAACGTGAAGGCGATATACGTCAGTTGCGCGATCAGGTGGCGGCAATAACGAAGGCGCGCGTTGAGTTGCAAAAAGATGAACGCGGATCGGCAGTTGCCCGCGACGATGCCCGTTTAGATTTAGAACGCGCCGAAGCCAACGCAAAATTGAATCGCGATCAGATCGCCTCACTCAATTTGCAGATCGCCAAAACACAAACGGACGAGAACACCTTCGCTGCCGAGATCAATGCGCTCACCGTCTCGCTGGCGGAAGCCGACTCGGCGGCGCAAACGATTGCCTCACAAACCTTTGAGCTCACCGCCGACGACATCGCCAACAAGATCGGGTTGGGGCAAACGGCATTCGCGGTGGCGTCTCGCTCGGTCGAAGAGAAGCAGGGTCGCTTAAGTGAAATGGTGAGAGCGGTTGACCGCATCACCGAGCAAATAAGCTCACGGCGTTCACGCCTCACGTCGATCACAACTGATTCCGAAAACTTCGTTGCCTCATTAAAAAATGATCGGGCGCAATTAGAAACACTCACATCGCAGTTAGAGGCGTTGCAAAAATTAATCGCGCCCGCCGAAGAAGAGTTGGCGAAGATCGAAGCCGAGTTGGCGCGCGTGGAAAGCGCCGAAGGCGATGCGCGGGCGCGGCTGCACACGGCAGAGCGATTTCATTCTGAAGCGCAGTTGGAGTTTGCACGCAAGACGGATGAGTTGGAGTCTATGCGCCGCCGCATCACCGATGATTTTGGTTTGGTGATGTTGGATTATCCCGAAGGTGTTACCGGACCCGAACCACTGCCGTTCGAAGGCTTGGTAGAGACACTGCCACATGTGGAATCGCCACCCGAAGGTTTAGAAGATTTGTTGAACCGACGACGATCACAGTTGCGGCGGATCGGCTTGATCAACCCCGAAGCGTTGAGAGAGTTTGAGGAAGTGAAAGCGCGTTACGAATTTTTGACGGAGCAAACTGCCGACTTGGAAAAAGCGGCATCGCAACTGCGCGAAGTCATCGCCGAACTCGATACGTTGATGGAGCGCGAATTCAAGCGCACGTTTGAGGCGGTGGCGGAACAATTTAAAGATACGTTCTCGCGTTTGTTCGGCGGCGGCACAGCAAAATTAATTTTGACCGAACCCGAAGACCTGACGAATTCCGGTATTGATATTTTGGCGCGTCTGCCCGGACGCAAGCAACAAGGTCTGGCGTTGCTCTCCGGCGGTGAGCGTGCGTTAACGTCGTGCGCGTTAGTGTTCGCTTTACTGCGCGTGAACCCGCCGCCGTTTGCCATGCTCGATGAAGTGGATGCCGCACTCGACGAAGCAAACGTCGGACGCTTCCGCGATCTGTTAGTGGAGTTGAGTCAATCCACGCAGTTTGTGGTAATCACGCATAACCGCAGCACAGTGCAAGCGGCGGAAACAGTTTACGGAATCTCGATGGGCGCGGACAGCGTAAGCCAAGCGATTAGCTTGAAGCTGGATGGGGAGAATGTGGCGAAGGGGAATTAGAGGGATGAATAAATACTTCCTCGCCGCGCTCGCAACCCTCTTCATCTTCAACCTCATCTTTCTTCAATCGTATCCCCCGCCTCTGTGCGACGAAGCCACTTACGCTAGCAATGCCGAGGCAGTGATCAAGCAAGGTAACTTCGGTCTCACCATCTGGACGGCGAGCGAACCGTTCGGGCGCGACCAGAACATGGTGCACATGAGTCGGCTCGCGGCGTTAGGCGAAGCATTGCTCTTCAAGATCGTTGGTATGAGTTGGTGGGCAGGAAGATTTTACTCACTCATCGCCTGGTTGATCTCAACGATCTTGATTTATCAGATCGGCAAACGATATTACAACCCGACCGTCGGGGTCGCCGCCTCTCTCCTTTTTGCCGCATCCTTTAAATCTTTCCTCAGTGGTCACTTGGGGCGACCCGATGCGTGGGCGAACACCTCACTACTTTTTGCCATCTTCATTTTGCTGGAGTTGATCACTAAACAAAAATCGTTTCGCTTTGCGATTCTCGCCGGAGTCATCGGCATCGTGCCATTTGATTATCACGGCAACGGGCTATGGTTTTTGATCGCATTCTGCGGCGTGGTATTTATCGAATATGGGTTGATCAAACGCGAGTGGCGCAACGTGTTCGGTTACGCGCTAGGCGTGATCATCGGCGCGACGATTTGGATACTTGCCCACTTCTTACCATCGCCCGCGCAAAGTTGGTATCAGCTCACGGCGGGTCACAACGTGTTAGGCGGCGTTTCATCGGCAAGCGGCATTATTCGCAACTTGGAACTCTTTGCCATCTGGCTGCGCGAATCGTTTTGGACAATCGGCGGACCACTCGGATTGATGGATGCGGTTTTCGCAATTACAGGAATCATCGCCGCACTACGCAACCGGACACAAATTAATCGCGTGATGGCGATCATCGCCGTCATTTCGTTGCTCACGTTCGCTTTTGGCATGGGGCAAAAGTTTGGGATGTACGCTTATTTATGGATGCCGATCTTTTATCTGATGGGAGCGGCGGCGATTCGGGATTGGGTTCAAGTTGTCCGCATCCCCGTGATCCACATGCAAAATAAAATGGTGTGGGCTGCGATCATCGGCGGGGTCATCGCTCTTAACATTAGCGGCAGCCTGTGGTTCGCTTATCGTTTCAAAGATAGTGACTATGTTGGAATGAGTGAACGGATTCAACATTCACTTCCGAAAGGCGCACGGGTGTTAGCCGATCCTACATGGTGGTGGAGTCTGTCGGCAGACTACAAGTATCTCAACGACGAATATGTTCCCTACTCCATCGCCGCCGCTAACGCGCGCCACAGCACTGACTCTTACGATCAAATCGTCGCGGCGATGATGGGCGATCTTGACGTGAACTATGTTCTGCTTGATGAAGCGATCGCTTGTTACGATGGCGGCGGCGCGGATTGGATCGCGTTGAAAAATTACGTCAACACAAATTGCCAAACAGTGGGCGCCGTCAGCGGACCTTGGAACGCCGATCCTAATAAACGCTATTACCCACTCGCCCAGAAAACGATCATTTACAAATGTCCGCCGAAGTCATCCTCTTAAATGAACACCACGCTCACTCGCGCCGCGCAAGAGGAAATGCCGCTCATCAGATATTTTTTCGTATGTTTCTTTAACGACTTGGCGCAATACGATCCGAACATTATCATCAACAAACACGGACTACCGATATGGTCGCTCGCATCGGGCGGCGAAAATATCCAAACCGTTGGCGAGTGCGCCGACTTCAATTGGTGGATCCGTGGCGCGTGCGAACATTGGATCATTCGTGTTGACGGCGTCCCCGCCGGATCGATTCTGATCTTGGCGGATAAAAATCACTTGCCCGACGGCGTAGACTTTGAGCTGCTGGATTTTTACATCACCCCGAAATATCGGCGACAGGGCGTGGGCAAGGCGGCGGCGCGGTTAGCGTTTGATCTGCATCACGGGGATTGGCAGGTGTTTGAGTTGGCGCCCAACACACCCGCGTTAAAATTTTGGCGCGCGGTGATTAGCGAATACACCAACAATAATTTCCAGGATTTGGATGATGGGGCGCAACAGAGATTTAGAAACTAACAGGAAAATTTACTTGATGAAATCACGTTCAACTTTTTTTGCTCTGACGATCCTGATCGGCGCGTTGGCGCTCGCCACGCTGGCGTGCGAATCGCCGTTTGAAGAACCACTGCCCACGCTCGCGCCGACTCTAACGCGGCGACCCGTCACGGCTACCCCATCCAAAATCCCCGCAACACCGACCAAAGTGTTGACCCCGACGGCGACTCTTGATCCAACTAAATATTTCGGAATCAATATGATCATCAATGGCGACGCCGAGATGGATTCGGGCGGCGGTATATGTTCGTTAGGATCGAAAGGAACGCTCAAAGGCTGGACAGTTGAATCGATCAGCATTGCTAGCTATGGAAGCATTGTCGGCGATCCTGATCAGAATACCCTTCGGGCGCAGAATCGCGGGCAGTGTTATTTCCGCAAAAGCGTTAGGGGCGGCGCGTCCGATCCGTTGAACAGCATTTATCAACCGATAGATGTGTCGGTGGCGAGCAGTGTCATTGACGGCGGCAAGGTAAAGTTCACGCTCTCTGCTTTCATCAGCTCGATCAACGAGGATGGCGGCAGCAGGTTGATCGCCACGTTTTTTGATGTGGGTGGGAAAAAGATCGG
>CAKKQG010000263.1 GCA_919901875.1 Anaerolineales bacterium | reverse complement strand
CGGCGACCCACGTCCATAATGCCTCGGGCTTCGATTTAAATTTCCATTCCCAACGGTAGTGTTGTTCTTTGAATGACATAAAATATTTTTCCGTAACTACTCAAGTCGTCATTGCGAGTGTTTTTTACGAAGCAATCTCAGACTCTACGATGCGAGATTGCTTCTCGAAGACTCGCAATGACGCAGGTTCATATAACTTTCCACCTTATGCAATTCTAAACGGGATGCTCAAGAGGCAAGTTTAAAATCCCGTGAAGATGTAGAATTGTCTCATGAGTTTCATGCGCTCGTCGTCTCTGTTCGATCACATCATCGCCGTGATCATCCTATCCCTCGTCACGTTCCTCTTTTATCTTTTGGATGCCGCGCTTAACACCAACGTCATCGCTCTCCTCTATCTTTTGCCTATTGGACTCATCGCCTGGCGTTTTGGATTCGGCGCGGGCGTGGTCAGTTCCATGCTCGCCTTCTTCGCTCTCAACTTTTTTTTCATCCCACCGCGTTTCACTTTTCACGTCTCGCAATGGCAAGATTGGATCGTGTTGTTCGTCCTCTTGCTCGAATCTTCGACCATCAGCTATTGGGTCAATCGCGCTCAAACGAGTCTGGACGAAGCCCGCGCCCGCGAACGCGAAACGACTCACCTCTACGAGTTGAGCATCTCGCTCGCCGGTCTGCGTTCTGAAGAAGACATTGCCTTCACCATCGCCGAGCATCTTAAAGATATTTTTGAAGCGGACGTGGTTGAAGTGTTGACTCTCACCGCGCCGCACAGAACTGTGAAGACGTATCGGATTCCAAAAGGTGACGCCGCCATTCCAAACACCGTCACCGTGCAGCCGACTCGCTCGGTTCAGCTCATCACCCCGCGTGGGCAGTTGGGCGAGATTCGGTTGTGGCAATTGGAGTCGCCCTTTCAGCCGAAAGATGATCAACTGTTCAATGCCTTTGCCAGCATCAGCGCCTTAGCCTTAGAACGCGTCACACTGGCGCAGGCAGAAGCGCGCGGGAAAATTCTTGAAGAGAGTGATCGACTCAAATCCGCCTTGCTCTCTTCTGTGTCACACGAACTTCGCACACCGCTTGCTACCATCAAGGCGGCATCCACCAGTTTGCGAAGCGGCGAAGTAGAATGGGGTTCACCTGCCAGCCAAGAACTGATCGCCGCGATTGACGAAGAGACCGATCAGCTGAATCGTTTGGTGGGCAACTTGCTCGATATGTCGCGCATCGAATCGGGCGCGTTGAAACCTAACAAGCAATGGGATACGCTTTCGGATATTGTCAACGCCGTGTTGTCGCATAATCGCCGCGCGCTAGAAAATCATAGTCTCGACGTAGATGTCTCGGATGATCTGCCTCTGGTCGCTGTGGATCATTCGCAGATCGATCAAGTGTTGACGAACTTGTTGAGCAACTGTGTTAAATACGCGCCGCACGGCACGACCATTCGCATCCACGCCCGCCCCAACGTGGATTTCACTATGATGAACGTGCAGTTGAGCAACGAAGGTCCTCACGTCCCGGACGAACATCTGACTCACATCTTCGATAAATTCTATCGCGTCACGGCGGCAGATCGAGTCACTGGCACAGGGTTAGGGTTGTCCATCTGTAAAGGGATCATCGAAGCGCATGGCGGACGCATCTGGGCGCAAAATCTTCCGAAGGGATTCGCTTTTAACTTCACCCTGCCTTTAATGTGGGATGGAGCAAGACCGAAGATAGCGGATGGCGGATGGCAGATAGCGAATGGCGGATAGCGTATAGCAGATGGCGTGATGCGTGACCGAAGGGATGATGCGTATTGCGTGTTGCGTATTCCGTTTGGAGTTTGGGTTTTTGGGATTTTGGATTTTTATTGTTCATTCTTCATTGTTCATTTCTCTTATGTCTACCGAACCACACATTTTAGTTATTGACGACGAATCCCAAATCCTGCGCGCGCTGAAAACGATCCTGACCGAGAAAAAATTCCGCGTGACCACAGCCAGCACGGGCGAAGAAGGTTTGACTCTTGCCGCCGCCACTCAACCCGACGTGATCATTCTCGATCTGGGTTTGCCCGATATGGACGGTCTCACGGTGTGCGAGCGACTCCGCGAGTGGACACAAATACCCATTATCGTCCTCTCGGCGCGTGATCAAGAGCGCGATAAAGTTCTGGCGCTCGATAAGGGCGCAGACGATTACCTGATCAAACCGTTTGGTATCCAAGAATTATTAGCGCGGGTGCGAGTTGCCTTGCGCCATCTCACTCAAGCGCATGGCAGTAAAGATACGGTCGTGAACGCCGGTAAGGTCAAGGTCGATCTCATGCGGCATATTGTGCTGCGTGAAGAGATGGAAGTGAAACTGACGGCAACAGAATTTAAATTGCTGGCGTATCTCGCTTCAAACTCCGGTCGCGTGTTGACTCATCACAGTATTCTCACCAATGTTTGGGGCGAAGCGGAAGCCGACAACATTGAGTATCTGCGCGTCTACATGCGCCAACTCCGCAAGAAGC
>CAKKQG010000262.1:2866-7395 GCA_919901875.1 Anaerolineales bacterium | reverse complement strand
GCACAAGTTACATTTATCCGCCACGAATTGCGGAGTCGGAATTTGCGGGCGCACGTCCCAGCGCAGCGTGCCGCGTGGACAGACGGCGATGCACAAACCGCATTGCACACAACGCGGGTCATCCACAATTTTTCCCTGCCGCGCATACTCGCGCACTTGGATTCCTTGAGGACAGTTGTAGCCGCACACACCGCACTGCACACAACGCAACGGGTCGGAAGCAACATGACCTTCAACTTTTGGCGCGGTGTTGTGGGCAAGACCCAGAACGCGGGCGAAGAAGCCTTGTTTGTTTTTGTGATCGCGCGGCAACAATACGACGACTCCATATGGGCAAGCCTCAACGCATTTGTTGCATCCCTTACATTGATCGGTGACAAAGGTGCGCCCGTCGCGCGATTTCATGCCGTCGAGGCGGCAGGCGTTGACGCACGGCGTATCGGGGCAGTTGCGGCAGACGTTGGGCAGTTGATAATGCCCGAAGCGCGGACCTTCAAGACTCATGCGGGCGCGTCCGTGCCGTTGTTTGCAGACCGTCGTGCAAACGTCGCACACCACACATTTGGTTAAATCGCGAACTAGAATTTCACGCACAATAAATTTCTGATTTTAGATTTCTGATTGTTGATTGAAACGATCAATCGGCAGTCAGAAATCAACAATCAACAATTAATGAATTGGATATACCCTCAACATCCCCTCTTTGCCCTTCACTGTTATCTCGCGCGGCTCGCCGACTTTCACTTCATCCTTGAGCGCGTTCTTGGTGAATTCAGAAATCCACACTTCGCCTTTACCGGCATTACTCTCGATTCGTTTTGCCGTGTTCACCGTATCGCCGATCACGTCGTAAAATTTTACGCCCGCGCTGCCCAGCAACCCTTCGACCACGTTGCCGGTGTGGATGCCGACGCCCGCGCCCAGATCGTGCGTGGCGAGCAAGGCAACAATTTGCGATTGAAGTTTGAGCGCGGTGGCGGCAGCCCCGTGTGGCGTGGCGAAGATCGCCATCGCTTCATCTGCCGCAAATTTAAATTTAATTGCCCCACCCGTCGTCATCACCTCTTCCACCGCGCGATAGTAACGATCTAACATCGCCACCACTTCTTCGGGCGTACGCGATTCGCTCCAATGGGTGAAGCCACGAATGTCCACGAACATCACCGTGCGTTCTTGGCGAATCATGGTGAGGGCGTTGGGGTCAGCCACGATGCGATTTAAAAGTTCGCGCCCCAACAACCATTCGGAATACAAACGCAACTGCGCCAACGTTTGACGCAGCAAGTTGAGATAGCGCTGCGCGGTGAGCTCCGCCACACCGGCGACCAAACCCAACAACGGGATGGCTAACACGACAAATTGATGCGTGGGGTCAGCCATGAAACCGGCGAAGTCGGTGAAGCGTGTGTCGGTCAGCGCCTCAAAAATTATGTACATCGTCAACAAAATGCTGGCGCGTGTAATGTGCTCGACGATCAACATCACGTCTCCCATCCAGCCGCCCAAGCGCGGGCGCAGCGTTTGCAAAATTCCGATCACGAATGAAAAAATCCAATAGGCGATGTGATGCGGGCGCGACCAAAAGCGCGGACCTTCCAGGATGAGTTCGATCACCGTGTAGACCAACGGCGCGATTAAATTTCCCCAAAAGCGGCGCGGCTTGGGAGTCGTTTCCCAACGGCTGAGGAAGAAGGCTTGCACGCATCCGGCGAAGATAATCGCGTAAAGATCGGGCGCGAGCAAATAATAAAACGGACCTTCCATCAGCATCTCCAACAAAATGTTGGCGATGGGGAACTGAGCCGAGTTCTTGAAAAGTTCGAGAACGAAACGCCCGCGACGTGAACCCGTGAGGCGATGTTCGAGAGGAGTGATATTCATTGTCATTTGCGCAGAAATTGGATGTTGGAAGTTAGAGGTTGGAATCCAACTTCTAACATCCAACCTCTAACTTCCATTTTGGTTTATCCCTTCTCTTTACCCGTCGGATGGCACTTCACGCAATTCGGCAGGTCTGCCATGTTCACTCGCTCTTCACGATGTTTACGTTCAATGTTCGCTTGCGTATGTTCATGGCAACCGTAACAGGTGTATTGGGTGTAGGTTGTGGTGTGGCATGTCTTGCAGGTTGAATCAACGCGAGTGCCATGATTGAGCGGGAAGCGGTGATTCTTTAACTGCGCCGGAGTCCAAGCTTTAGTGGTGTGACACGAGTCGCATTGCGTGCCGAACAAACCGGCGTGAACCTTGGGATCGGCGTGACACGACACACACGTCTTCGGCGTGCCTTTAAATTTGTTGTTGACGTGGCACTTCACACATTCCGTCGTCGCGTGTTTGCCGTCCAACACAAACGTCGTTTTGCTGTGATCAAAATTCTTCATGGTGCCCGAACCGTCGTGACAGCTCTGGCAATCGCTCCCATACTTTTGAATGTGCGGAGTCATGAACGACGCATTTTGTTTGCCGTGACAATCCACACACGTTTGTTGCGTAAATTTAAAATCGCTGCCAGTGTGACAGTTCTTGCACGTAAATGCCGAACCGTCAAAATTCTTTTGATGTGAGGTCAACACAAAACCGGTCTTGGCATGATCAAATGATTTGCCGTCCATCTTCGCCGGAGTCCAACCCGCCGTGGTGTGGCACGCCGCGCAATCCGTCCCGAACATTCCGCCGTGCGCCTTCGGTTCAACGTGGCACGCCTGACATTGAGTCGCCACACTCTTCGGATCCACGTCGGCTTTGTGGCATTGGGCGCAGGTCACGGTTTTGTGTTTGCCGTCCAGCGCAAACTTCACCTTAGCGTGATCGAAGCCGCGCATCTTGTCCGCGCCGTCGTGACAGGTTAAACATTTTGCGCCAAACGCCGCGGCGTGATCCACCATGAAAACTTTATCCTTCTTGGCATGGCAATCGGCGCACGAAGTGGAAACGAAAGAAAAGTTTTGTGTATTGTGGCAGCTCTTACACTCGATCAACGTGTTGTCATAATTGCGAAGGTGCTTTGCCAATGAGAAACCGACCCGCGCGTGATCGAAGTTCGTAATGTCGAGCGGATTAAATGCCGCGCCGCGATGATCGGGATGACACGCCGCGCAACGCGATACTTCATTCACCTTTAATTTTCCGTGGAAGCCGCCAGCCGCTGATCGCTGTTGAGCAATGTTCGCGTGGCAGCTCTCACAGCGCGCCGCTTCGATCCCTTTAAACGGGGTATGACATAACTCACACTGATTCTCAAACTCGGCGTGCGACTTAAACCCTTTTAACGACGTGCCGCGATCTTGAACCGCGCTTAACGGTCCGGGGCTGTATAAAGTTCCCCCGAAGAAAAAAGTGATAATGCCGATGACGGCAACCGCAAGGATCGCCGTGCCGCATCCCAACGGTGAGGTGAAGGGATGTTGTCGTCCTACCATAGCAACCGCCACAATCCAGCTTTGAAATATATCGTCGCCACAACGTGAATCGCCGCCGACCCGAACAGCGCCATGCCCATCGGAACGTGAGCGATGTGCCACAGACTCAACATGCGCCGCGCCGCTTCCATAGATCGAATCTGCCGCTCCAAATTTCGGCGGCGAGTTAACAACGATTCAATGTCGGAGAGTCTGCGCTTCTCAGTCTTTTCGAGATCACGAATCTGGTTGTGAAGGTTGCGGGTATAAAGCCACTCGTCCCACGAGCGCAACAAGACTAACAACAAATCGCCGCGCTGGCGGCGTTTGCGTTTGGCGTCGGCTTCAATCAACACCTGCACCGCCGCCGAGCGTTTCGCCGCAACAGAAGAAAGCGATGATTGAATCTTGTCGGCATTTATCATCAACTCGTCGGCAGTTGCTTCTGCGCCCGCCAAAGAATGTGGAATGGCAGTGTAAAGGTAACGCCCCAAGAATCCGCTGCCCACCACTAACGCCGTGAGCAACATCGTCCAACCTGCTTCACCATTAAAACGAAACGCGCTGTGCAAAAGAACCATGAAGGGTCCAACGAGTCCGGTGAAGATGTGAACCGAGAGCCACCAGCGCAACGGTCCCGCCCAACCCAGCCAGCTAATCCGTTTGCGCGCGCTGTAAAAAAATTCCGTCATCAACATCAACAACGTGCCAATGATGCCGAGAGCGTGACCCAGATCGCTGCCGCCGTCGGGGCGCATGTAGATCGCATACGCGATGTAAGCCCCACCCATGATCGAGGCGACTAACGCGCTGAGTTTAAGTTCGAGAGATTCGTTCATAAACCGCTTATGGCAGATGGCGTATGGCGGATGGCGTATGGCGTATGGCGGATCGCCGCTTGTCGCGCATCACTCACGCATCACGCCATCTGCTATTTGCCATCTGCTATTAGCCATCCGCTATTAGCCATCCGCTATTTGCCATCTGCTATTAGCCATCTGCTATTAGCCATCCGCTATCTGCCATCCGCTATCCGCCATCTGCTATCTGCCATCCGCTATCTGCCATCCGCTATCTGCTATCCGCCACATCTACCGCAGCGACTTCCCCAACCCATCCATCAACTGC
>CAKKQG010000262.1:0-2766 GCA_919901875.1 Anaerolineales bacterium | reverse complement strand
ATCTGCTATCCGCCACATCTACCGCAGCGACTTCCCCAACCCATCCATCAACTGCTGCTTCTCGGCATCGGTCAGCTTCGCTTCGGGGTGCGTCACCAAATAAATCGGCGGCGGCATTTCGTCTTTGCGAATCGTTTCGCCCGCTTCGCGCGCCTTGCGCGATTGCCCCGAAGTCCATTGCGAAAAGTTCAGTTCATTTCGCCCGCGCTGCGTATCAAAAATAATTAGCCACGAAACCGGCGCAACGTTAGAGTACCAAGGCCAAACTGTCTCATTGCTATGACAATCAAAGCAGGCACGTTTTGTCAAAGCGCGAGTCTGTTCGCTATCCCATTTCGGTTCTGCCGCAACCGGCGGATTCGTTTTGAGCAACCACACCGGCAGCAACTGCATCAGCAACGGCGCAACAAAGACCGCCGCCACTGCAAGGACGATGATTTTCTTTCGTGTCATTCCTTACAGTGTAATTTGTTCACGTCCCCAGACGGTTAAGGCGCGGCTATAGCTACGTTATGAATCGGTTAAGACGTGTCCCTTGCCTACTGATCCGCATATAATCGTGATGAGGCAGACATGACACGGATACTAGTCGTAGATGACGAGCGAATGATCACCGATTCACTCAGCTATAGTTTGAAGCGTGAGGGGTTCGAAGTAAGTGTCGCCGCCAACGGGCGCGAAGCCTTGTCGCGCGCCCAAAGCGATCAACCTGATCTCATCGTGCTGGATATTAAATTGCCGGAGATGGATGGCATGGAAGTCTGCCGCCGATTGCGTATGACCAGTGCCGTGCCGATCATCATGCTCACCGCGCGCGGCGAAGAATCGGATCGGATTGCCGGGCTCGAAGTGGGCGCCGACGATTACCTGCCCAAGCCATTCAGCTTTCGCGAACTGCTGGCGCGCATCCGCGCCAACTTGCGCCGCGTGGAACTGGACCGCAACCCGCCCGACGATGCGCCGATCCGCGTCGGGGAGATCGAATTAGATCGTTTCGCCCACCGTGTAACCAAAAACGGAAAGGTAATTGAGTTGAGCTTGCGCGAGTATGATCTGCTGGTGCAATTGATGAACCAAGCCGGACGCGCCCTCGACCGCGCCACCTTGATGAATTCGGTCTGGGGTGAGAACTGGTTCGGCGACCCGCGCACGTTGGACGTTCACATCCGTTGGCTGCGCATGAAGATCGAAGATGATCCGGCAACGCCGCGTTATATTCAAACCGTGCGCGGCATGGGGTATCGCTTCGCCGGACCCGAAGAATTTAATTCGTAGCGCCAGTAGACCTCCGAGTTCTTAAAGAACTCGGAGGTCTACTGACTACAAAAAAAATGAAACGCCCGACCCGCCTTCGCACCCAATTGCTTCTCTCTCACCTCCTCGTGACGTTGGCGGGCATTGCACTCATCACACTCCTCACCACCCCCACACTCGTCAACGCCCCGTTCAGCGAAGCCGAACACACGCTGGAAGACGTGGGCTTTTTAGTAAGCAATCAACTCGAAGAACCGCTCAGCGAATATCTGGAAGAAGGCAAAACAAAAGACAAAGATCAACTTCGAGCGATACTGGCGCAGTTCGCCACGCGTGATCAGATCGAACTGGTGATTGTCACCCAACACGGCGAGATGATCACGGCGCTGAACGCCGTGCCGAATGGCGAGGACTCTCCACAGACAATCGAAGTGCGCGGCGCATTCAACAAGCAAGACATTCACGACATTCGCTGGAGTCATGGCAACGAGATTCTTTATGCCGGAATTCTGATTGAACACGAAGATAAAATCTACGGCGTATTGAGACTCGGCGTAGCGATGGCGCCCGTCCGCGAAGCGCAGGGGCGCGTGATCCTCACTCTGATCTTCGTCGCCTTAAGTTCCGGCGCGGCGGTCAGCCTTGTCGCGTGGTTCATCGCCAACAACATCACTCACCCAATTGCCCAACTGACTCACGCAGCGAAACGCATGGCGGAGGGTCAGCTCGATCAACCCGTGCCAACTGAAGGCGCGGAAGAACTGGCGCAATTGGCGCGAGCGTTTAATGAGATGGCGAAAAAACTCAACGTTATGCTGGAGAACCAACGGGCGTTTGTGGCAAACGCTTCGCACGAACTTCGCACGCCGTTGACCAGCGTCAAACTGCGGATCGAGGCATTGCGCGATGGCGCGGCGCAAGACCCCGAGGTGGGTCCCAAGTTTATGGCAGAAGTTGAAAGCGAAGTGGATCGTTTGGGGAAGATGGTCAACGACTTGCTCGACCTGTCGCGCATCGAAGCCGATTTAGAATCGCAAGCGCGGGCGGATGTTGACCTCGTTCAATTAGCGGAAGAAGCGCGTGACGCCTTCTCGGTGCGCGCCGGGCGAGCCGCCGTTTCCATTGCAGTGGAGTCGCCCCGTCAACCGATCACCCTCAAAGGAAACGAATCACAATTGCGGCGTTTGATTGACAACCTGCTCGACAACGCCATCAAGTACACGCCGCGAGATGGAAAAGTGATTCTGCAAATTAGCGAGGCGGAGGGTGAAGTTAAATTGATCGTGCAAGATACAGGAGTCGGCATCCCCGCCGAAGAACTGCCAAAAATTTTTGAGCGATTCTATCGCGGCGAGTCGCCGCCGATTCACACCATTCCGCGCGAGAGCAGCGGGCTGGGGCTCTCTATCGCGCACAGCATCGCCCGCGCGCACGGCGGCGAGATCGTTGCCGAGAGTGAACGCGGGAAGGGGACAACGATAGCCGTTCTATTTAAAACCTTTGCACGCTGAT
>CAKKQG010000261.1 GCA_919901875.1 Anaerolineales bacterium | reverse complement strand
TTCCGCCGCAAGGTTTGCGCGCCGCGCAGCGACAGGGCGCGAACCCACTGACGCGGGCGTATAATGTCGGCTTCCGTTGTGTAATGAATTAAAACTCTGTTTTCAGGCAAGAACGATTTAAACGCAGAGCGCGCAGAGATCGCAAAGGGTGTAAAAAGATTTCTCAGCGTTCTCTGCGAACTCTGCGGTGAGATCATTAGCTTAGACCAACAAGCTATCCAATCTAAAGGAGCATCTAGTTTAAAAAGTGAATGCAGAAATAATTGCTATCGGCACCGAGCTATTACTCGGCGAAATTGTAGACACGAATAGCGCGCACATCGCAAAGAAGTTGCGCACGATAGGTCTCAATCTCTTCTATACCTCTTCTGTCGGCGACAACGAACAACGCATCACCGACGTGATCAAGCATGGATTGGAACGTTCCGAAGTCGTCCTCACTACGGGCGGGCTGGGTCCTACGGTGGACGATATGACTCGTGAAGCGATTGCCCGCGCCACAGATCGCCAACTATTCCTCGACGAAAAACTTTTAGTCGAGATCGAAGAGCGGTTCAGCGTCATGGGTCGCAAGATGACCGACAACAACAAACGCCAAGCCTATCGTCCTACCGACTCGATCGCTATTTCTAATCCTGTTGGCACTGCGCCGTCGTTCATTGTGGATACGGGCAAGAGTGTGGTGATCAGTTTGCCCGGCGTGCCGCGCGAGATGGATTACTTGATGGATTGCGCCGTCATCCCCTACTTGCGCGAGCGATTCAATTTGAAATCCATCATCAAGAGCCGCGTCTTGCGCGTATCGGGTTTGGGTGAGAGCGTGGTGGATCAACACATCGGCGATTTAGAAAAGTTAAGCAACCCCACTGTCGGGCTTAATGCTCATGCCGGTTTCGTGGATGTGCGTATCACCGCCAAAGCAGAAAAAGTGGAAGACGCCGACACGATGATCGCCGAAGTGGAGAAGGTGGCGCGCGAGAGGTTAGGCGATCACATCTTTGGGGTTGACGGCGACACCTTAGAATCGGTGGTGATCAGTTTATTAGCAAAACGCAGCGAGACGGTTGCCGTGATCGGTAGCGGCACATCGGGTCGAATGACCGGACGATTGTCCACCGCCGATCCCGATCACAAATTTTTTCGCGGCGGAAAAAATGTGCCTATCGTTGAATCCGACGAGAACATGGAGATGTTGGCGAAATCTGTCGCCGAAGAATTTAATACAGTCTATGGGCTTGCCTGCGTGGTGACTCACACCGATATTCGCGTGGCGATGTGGCGGCAAGGCAAAGCGTTAAACTGGCGGCGCACTTACACCGGTCATCCTGACCTTGCGCCGGAGTGGGCGGTCAACGCCGCGCTCAATGAGTTGCGAAGAGCGTTGATATAACCTACATCGTCATTGCGAGCGCACTTTGCGAAGCAATCCCAGACTCTATCAACACGAGATTGCTTCGTCGCAAAGAACGCTCCTCGCAATGACGGAGCGTCAAACAAAAACGGGCGAAGATCATTTTGATCTTCGCCCGTTCACGTCCTCGAAGAGCTTACTTACTGCCCTTCATCTTCGTTTCAACATACTCTACTGCTTCGCCGACGGTGGTGATCTTCTGTGCGTCTTCGTCAGAGATCTCGCCGCCGAACTCTTCTTCAAATGCCATGATGAGTTCGACCAAGTCAAGCGAATCGGCTTCAAGGTCTTCGCGGAATTTCTTTTCGCGCAAGACATCTTCGGGCTTCACACCTAACAAGTTCACAATAATTTTTTTGACGCGTTCTTCGGTTTCTGCTGCCATTGAGTCCTCCAGAAGTAATGATTTACTCCATTGTATAGTTGCGGCACAACCTGTCAAGTCAGATTTGTTTGACAAGCCAGTTACCCACTGGTAACATGCCGCTCACTTATAGAAAACACCCATTCATGACAGAAGTTACGGGCATCTCCTCACGCAAAGACGATCACATACGCATCAACCTAGAAGAAGATGTTCAATTTCGCGGACTGACCACCGGCTTAGAACATTACCGTTTTGCCCACACCGCCCTGCCCGAAATTAATTTATCGGATGTATCCACACAGGTTCGCCTCTTTGATAAAACACTGCACGCGCCGATTCTGATCTCTTCGATGACCGGCGGCACCCCCCGCGCTGGCGAGATCAATCGTCGCCTGGCAACCGCCGCGCAAGCCGCCAACATCGCCATGGGGCTAGGTTCGATGCGCGCCGCCATTCAACACCCTTCAACCGCCTCCACCTTTCAAGTGCGCGATGTCGCGCCGGATATTCTACTGTTCGCCAATTTGGGCGCGGTGCAATTTAATTATGGCTATGGAATCGATCAATGCCGCAAAGCAATTGACATCGCTCAAGCCGATGCTCTCGTGTTGCACTTCAACGCCATTCAAGAAGCAGTGCAGCCCGAAGGCGACACAAACTTTGCGAGCTTACTCAAAAAAGTTGAAGAGGTGTGTCGGGCATTAAACGGAGACGGCATCCCCGTGATCGCTAAAGAAGTGGGTTGGGGATTTTCAAAAGAGGACGCGCGCCGACTCGCCAGCGCAGGCATCCGCGCTATTGACGTAGCGGGCGCGGGCGGCACATCGTGGAGCCAAGTGGAAATGCATCGCGCGCCGACTCCATCGCACGCGCGAGTCGCCGCCGCATTCATCGGTTGGGGCGTCACCACATCCGAATCGATCCTCAACGTGCGCGACGCTACGCCGAGTTTGCCCGTCATCGCTTCAGGCGGGTTGCGCGACGGACTCGACATCGCCAAGTGTCTCGCGCTCGGCGCAACGCTCGGCGGCATGGCGAGTCCATTTTTAAAAGCGGCAGATAAATCAGCCGAGGCTGTCGTCGAAACAATCAACGAACTCGCCCGCGAAATACGCATCGCCATGTTCGGCGTCGGCGCGAAAGATGTTGAAGCGTTTGGAAAAATACCGTTGATCAAAGATTAAAGATTCAAATTCCAAACCTCAAAACTTCCAAATTCCAATCTCCAATCTCCAATCATGACTCTCCTCAGTCAACTCTCCTCTGCTTTGGATACCGAACTTCGCGCCGCACTTGATTTTCGATTGCCGCCGCCCGATGATTACGCCCGCATGTTGTATTACCACTTGGGCTGGATAGACGAAGGGCAGCCGACTCTGGTGGCGGGCAAGCGAACACGCCCGACCCTGACTCTGCTGTGCGCCGCCGCGAGCGGTGGCGATTGGCGTAACGCTTTACCCTTCGCGGCGTGCGTCGAATTGATTCACAACTTCTCTTTGGTGCATGATGACATTCAAGACGACAGCCCTTTGCGGCGCGGGCGATCAACGGTATGGAAACTGTGGGGCGCGCCGCAAGCGATCAACGCCGGGGACGCTTTGTTTAATTACGCCCATCTCGCCCTCAACCGCGCCCGGCAACGCAATCTTGAATCTTCAATCATCCTTGATGCGTTTCAATTAATCCACGTCGCCTGTTATCAACTCACGCTCGGTCAGCATTACGATATGTCGTTTGAGAAACACGACAGCGTGACGGTGGATGATTATCTGAAAATGATTGAGGGCAAAACGGCGTCGCTCATCGCTACATCCACCGAACTCGGCGCACTCGCCGCCAACGCGCCTTCACCCGCGCGCGCCAACTACCGCGAGTTTGGTCGGCACTTGGGGCTGGCGTTTCAAATTCGGGATGACATCTTGGGCATTTGGGGAGATGCGGCGATCACCGGCAAATCGGCGGCGACGGACATCATCACGCGCAAGAAGACGCTGCCGGTGTTGTATGGTCTTCAACATAGCCAAAAACTCTGTTCGCTCTATCGCCCCGAAGCAAACGGCGGCGGAAGCGTAAACGATGTCGTGGCTGAATTGGAAAAATGCGGCGCGCGCGCTTACGCCGAAGAGAAAGAAAAACATCACGCCGATCTGGCGATCTCCTGTTTAGACTCTGCCAAACCAAAAGGAGAGGCGGGGGAGTCGTTACACGAGTTGACGATGCAATTGTTGGGAAGGACAAATTAGACGTAGGACAAGATGGCATCTTGTCCTACACAAATTTTTCAAACACCCAATTCGCCACCAGCCGCCCGCCCTTCGTCAACCTCACGCGCTCATCATCAACCTCGACCAATTTCCTTTCCTCTAATTCCTTCAGTTCCTTCGCAAACACATCCCCAATCTCAACTCCAAACCGTTTCCTAAACCTCTCGAAACTTACACCCTCTTTCGTCAACCGCATTCCCGTCAACATCGTCTCATCCATTTCTGTTTTACGATCAACCGGGATCGATCCGTTCATGGTTGGTGAATGGAATGCAAAGTCTTCGACTTTGCCCGAAGTCGGAGACTTCGGACTCCCGTCCATTCGATTGATATACGCCGTCGGCGACATCACATTTGAATAACGCTGTCCGTAAATATATCCATGCGCCCCCGCCCCCAAACCAAAATAAGGATCGTTGTGCCAGTATTGAAGGTTGTGCTTGCATTCAAACTGATCACCGTTCACTGACGACTGATCACTGCTCTTCGCCCAACTCGAAACCTCGTATTGCTCAAAGCCGTGCCTCATTAGTTCTTCATCGCCCCACTCATACATATCCGCCGCAAGATCAGAATCAGGTTCGGGCAGCAGACCGCGCAACACCCAGGCTCGCATTGGCGTGCCAAAGTCGAGGGAGAGAGAATAGATCGAAAAATGGTTGGGTGCGAGATCGAGCGTCCGCTTCAACGTATCTTGCCAACTGATCATCGTTTGCTGTGGAATGCCGAAGATCAGATCAACGCTGACGTTTTTAAATCCAACCACACGCGCATTGTGTATCGCCTGCCGCGCATCGTCAAAAGTGTGCGAGCGATTGAAGAGGGTTAACTCGTTGGCGTTTGCCGATTGCACGCCAAAACTTAAACGGTTAACGCCCAACGCGCGCAAGCCCGCAAGATATTGTGGCGTTGAGTCTTCGGGGTTTGCTTCAAAAGATATTTCGGGATCGGCAGTCAATGAAAACGAGTCGCGCAATGCGGAAAAAATTTCTTTGAGAGATTCAATTGGCACAATAGAGGGCGTGCCGCCGCCAAAATAAACCGTGCTAACGACTCCCCTCTCCCATTCGGTGACGTTCCGAATAGGAGAGGGGTTGGGGGTGAGGGTCTGTATCTCTTTTACCAACGCCTTCACATATCTCGGCATCAAGTGATTCAACCCGGCATAAGCGTTGAGATCACAGTAAGAACAGATATGATGACAGAAGGGAATTGAGATGTATATACTGTGATTTCTTCGTTCAAAGTTTTCCCGAACCATATATAAAATTTTCAAAGAGTAATGCAACTTTTATAAGTATGTGTCATGATGAGATGCATGAGACCTTTTGGCACAGCACAACAATTGTATCAATGTCGGCTAGCAGCCATAAAACTTTTACAAGATGGCTATCGCAAAGCCGAAGTGGCACGGCGTGTGAAGGCGGATAAAAGTTCAGTTGGCCGATGGGCCGCGCAGCATCAGCACAAAGGAGCCGAGTCGTTGCTCCCGCAAGTTGTTCCGGGTGGCCCATCTAAGTTATCGCCGGCGCAAAGTAAAACCCTCACATGTTATTTGTCGAAAAGTTCGTTAGCCTTTGGCTACGTTTCGGACTACTGGACCTTACAACGCATTCAACATCTGATTAAGGATAAGTTTCATGTTAAGTATCAGCCCAGCAGTGTTTGGTATCTTCTTCAACGTTTAGATTGGAGTTGTCAAAAACCACAGCGTCGTGCTGTGCAGCGTGACGAAAACGAAATCGCTCATTGGAAACGCTATGCCTGGCCGCAAATAAAAAAAAGCATACGAGTGGCGTGCGACCCTTGTTTTCCTTGATGAAAGTGGAGTTTGTTTGACTCCGCCCGTACGCCGTACTTGGTCGCCCCGCGGTGAAACGCCTCATGTACAAACAACGTTACGCGGCGGCAAATTGAATCTAATTGGTGCTCTCAGCGTTTCACCTCGCTACCAACACCTTTCCGTTCATGCGCATATTCATACTCGCAAGATGGATGGGTTAGCGGTGATTGCGTTCTTGAAAAATTTATTGCGTGACATTCGTGGACGCATTGTTCTACTTTGGGATAACTCACCGATCCATAAGGATCAGAAGGTTCAAATTTTTTTGATGCGGCACCCACGTTTACATTGTTATTCCTTTCCGGCCTATGCGCCTGAACTCAATCCGGCAGAAGGAATTTGGAATCAGATTGATCAACCATTAGGCAATCATATTTGCGACGATGTGCCTGAACTAACGCGGCTGGTTGCTAAAACTTTTCGGCAACTCAGGAAGAAGCAAAACTTACTCTGGTCGTGTATCTTCGCTTCTGAACTTCCATGGAGGCGCTGAGTTGCATTACTCTTTGAAAACTCTATATCAGGCAGTCCGGTCTATCCCGTTCATTGTTTGAAACAAAACAGTTGAAAATGAAAAGACTCTGACCCTCAGAGTCTTTTCATTTTGTATTCCCCTCAACCTGATCTATACTCTCTTTATCCTAATTCAAGGAGAGAGTCATGCGTCAATCACAACTGGGTAATCTCGCCATCACCGCGCTTGTGGTGATCAACATCGCCTTGTGGATCATCTTCCCCCCGCTCCACAACGGCAAAGAGTTGTTCGTCAATCAATACATCAGCGAAGTGTTGTCCACCAGCGCGTTGATCTTGTTCGCCTGCGGAATTATTTTGTCGTTGCGCCTGCGAATATTCGAAACATTCTTTGGCGGATTAGATCGCATGTATTCGACGCACAAATCTATTGCCCTCATCGGCATCAGCATGATCTTCGCCCACTTCTTGCTCATGCCGCTTACAAGCGACACGCCTTGGGGCAACCGACTCGGCATGACGGCGATGATCGGCATAACGATTTTGATTCTGCTGACGCTCGCCCATCGCATTCCCTTTTTCGGAACGATGGTGCGCTTGGCGTATCACAATTGGAAGATCACTCACAAGTTCGTCGGACTCTTCTTCATCATTGGATTGATCCACGCGACGAGTGTGAACAATATCGTGCAGACGACTTCGATCCCGAATTGGTATGGCAAAGTGATCTACTACCTCGGGGCTGCCGCCTACATTTACAAAGAGCTGCTTGCCCCCTTGTTGCAAAGACCTTACGCCTACGTCGTAGAGAAAATCCGCAAACTGAATCCGTCCACGTTGGAAGTGACGTTGAAACCGAAAAACGAAAAGGTGAAACAGGTGGCGGGTCAATTTACGTTTGTCAGCTTCAAAGGCGATAAAGCGTTAAGTGAATCGCATCCGTTCACGGTAAGTAGCTCGCCCAAAGAAGATAATTTGCGCCTGTCGATCAAAGCGTCGGGCGATTGGACGAAGCATCTCTACGAGACTCTCAAAGAGGGAAGCGAAGCGCACGTTGAAGGCTGCTACGGGCAGATGAATTACAAAGACGGCGGCGCGGAACAGATTTGGATCGCCGGTGGCATCGGGGTGACGCCGTTCTTAAGTTGGGTGCGCGACTTTGACGATGTGGATCGCCAGATTGATTTTTATTACACCGTGCGCGCCGAGAACGATGCGCTATTTTGGGATGAGTTCAACGCCGCCACGCAAAAACATTCGCGCTTCCGCGCCACGCTCAACGTCTCTTCTAAAGGCGGTAGCCTCACCGCCGAAAAAATTATGAGCAACGTCAAAGGAAACATCACCGCCAAACACATTTACATGTGCGGGCCCGTGCCGATGACCGAAGCGTTTCAAAAGAAATTCATCGAACTCGGCGTAGCGGCGAGTCGGATTCATTTTGAAGAATTTAATTTTAGATAATTATTTTTGTGACTGGACTTACGCACCTTAATCACGAATGACTCGAATAAACGAATAACACGAATTTTTCTTTTGTTTTATTCGTCAAATTCGGAACATTCGTGACACACAGTCCCCGAAGCATAGCGTAGTGGGATTCGTGATAATAATTTCCGTGAACTGCGTAACAGTTATGATCAAGAAAATTTCTATTGCTATTCCGTTGATCGCCGCGACGCTTGCCTGTAGTTTGAATTTGAGTCCTGCGCCCGCCGCCGTGCCTGCGCCACTTAATACTCAAGCCGCCACTGCCACGTCGGCGCCCCCGAGCACCTTCACCCCGAGTCCCACTTTCACCCCGTTTGTTTTCGTCAACACGCCGACGCCCAATTATGATCGCTATCAACCCGGCACGCTCGACTCCGTGATCCAACTGAATCAAAAAACTGTTGCCGCACAAAACAACGGACTCTACTTACCGGCGAATCCACCTGCGCTTAAAGTTAAGTTGAAGTACAGTGGCGAGACGCGCAAGATGCCCTTCGCCCGTTCTCTCTTCCTCTCGGTGTGGATGACCACTTTCGGAATAGATCGCAACCTGCGTCAATCGCTGGCGGACGAATTGCTGTTTGTCGAGAACGCCACCGAGTTTTGGATGATGACGAAAGAGGCGGTGATCCCGCGCCTGCAAAAAGGCGATGAGGCGACGTTTTATGTGGCGTGGATCGGGGCGCTCATTGAGGCGGATAAAATTGA
>CAKKQG010000260.1 GCA_919901875.1 Anaerolineales bacterium | reverse complement strand
CTCGGTCGCGCTATGAGATTGCTTCGTCGCGAAGAACGCTCCTCGCAATGACGCTATCGCGCGCGACCTATAAGAGACACTATGAACCACAAATTTGTTTTGAGCGTGATCGCTTCGTTGATTCTCTCGGCGTGCGCCACTCCCGCGCCTCAACCAACAGCCGCCGCGCCAGCCGCCACCGCACCCACGGCGGCATCACCGACGCAAGCAGTTCAACCAACGGTAGCTGCATCACCGCTGCCAACGCTGCGCGCCACGCAATCATCTTCATTTGGATCGGGCAATGTGCCGTCCGCAGTGCCAGCCTGTCCAAGCGATATCAACACACCGCTTCTCACCACTCTTCCCATCGAGCTAAATGATTTTTGGGCGTTTCGTCCTCTGGGATTCCAGTCGCCGCCGATCCATATATTTCCGGCTAAACATTCGGCGTTTGCTATGACCAAGCCCGGCGACAAACCCGTAGCGAAACCAATTAAATCTCCGGGCAAGATGTGGGGGGTAGAAGTTTGGGAAGCGTCGTTCAGCAGCGGCGGAAAAAATTATCAGGTGTTCACCTATCCCTGCAATCAAGTGCGGATGTATTGGGGACATCTGGCGACGGTCTCCGAAAAATTGATCGCCGAATTTAAAAAGGGCGAACCGAAGTGCAATTCGTTTGCCGATGGCACTTCCACCGTAACCACTTGCCGCCGCGAAGGGTTAGCGATACCGCTTGAGGCAGGCGAGCAATTTGGCACCGGTCCCGATTCGGCGGGCGTGGATTTGGGCGTTATTGATTTCCGTTTGAAGCCGGCGGCGTTCATCAACATAGAACACTACGATTCTTATTATCCTTACTACGCCTCACCCATTAACTACTTCACGCCGGAAGTGAAAAAAGTTTTGGAGAGCAAAACAGGAAATGTATTCGGTACTAAGATGCGAACAGCTCAACCCATCGGCGGAACGTATATGCAGGACATCGCCGGAACCGCTCAAGGCAATTGGTTCAGCGGCGGCAAGTATCACCGCACGGCAACAGACTTGAGCCCGTTTCTTGGACTCGCGCACGATTACACCGATCCTGCTCAACCGATCATGGCGATTGGCAATTCGGTGAAAGGGATGACCATGGGGCTCTTCAGCTTCACGCCGCAGAGTACGGGGAAAATTAATCGCGACTTCCCCGATGTGAAAGTAGATGGCAACATCTATTGTTACGACAGTTTCCTACAAGGGCAATCCGTTGGCGGGATGCCGCTAGGCAGGGCAAACGGGCTTTTGTTGATGTCGCTGACGAGTGAGACCACGTTGAAGATGGAGTTTGTGAGCGGGGGCAAGTGCGATGCAAATGCCAAGTATGAGTTTACGGCGAATGTGACAGTGTTTGAGAGGTAGTTTGTGGGAATGGCGTATTACCAATTGCCAACCTCTCCGCAAACGTAGTATCATCTGAGTCAGAAAGTGCGCTATGTCCAACCTCACCTACTCCCCTAACGAAGTTCGCCTCATGCAATATGCTGAAAAGATTTTCGCGCCGTTGATTCATGAAGGCGTTTTTGATAATCTTGAGCGTGTGTTTAGCGCACTTCTGTTAGATTACATTGATCGGCAGATCGCCCTCTATAAAAACAAGAACAACGAGCTTGAAGCACGACACCAGAAATCGTTTGACGATTTCACCGCTTCGTTGAAAAATCGCGCCACGCCCGAACAAGAAGAAGCGTGGATAGATTGGGAAGCCGCGCGAACTTTTCTCCGCAAATGGCAAAATATCCGCAAGCGAGTGACGTAACCGCGTCGCCTCTTACTGGCGAATTGCTCACCGATTTTGACATCGTGATCGCCGAGATCAAAAAATTTATGAATCTGGTATAGAGACACCGAGTGTTTCGCGAAGCGCCCCGCAGCGAAGCGGAGTGGGTGAAACACTCGGTGTCATTTAAGGAGACCACATGTCCCAACTTCACCTCGTCACCGGCGCGTACGGCTATTCAGGAAAATATGTTGCACAGCGTTTGCTCAACGAAGGTCATCGCGTCCGCACGCTGACCAACTCACTTAATCGCGCCAATCCGTTTGGGGATAAGATAGAAGCGCATCCGTTCAACTTTGAGAACAAAGCTGCGTTGGTTGAATCTATGCGCGGCGCGGAAGTTTTTTACAACACCTATTGGGTGCGCTTCAATTACACCATGTCCGGCTTTCAACATTCGGTTGCCGTTGAGAATACGTTGAGGATGTTCGAGGCGGCGAAAGAAGCGGGCGTGAAGCGCATCGT
>CAKKQG010000259.1 GCA_919901875.1 Anaerolineales bacterium | reverse complement strand
TTAAGAGTTTCGTTCTTCTTTGTGATGATGTTAAGTCTCGCCGCTTTAGCCTGCTCGGTGAGCGACAGCAGCACTACCGCCGGCGATTTTATGACCGCTCTCAAAGGCAATGACTATGCTAAAGCCTACGACCTGTGCGGCGCCGATTTGCAAAAAGAATTGGGTTCGGCGCAAGGGTTGCAGAAATTTATTGAGAGTGGCAACTTTCAACCGACGAGTTGGAACTTCAGCTCGACCAATGTGAACAATGATCGCGCCGAAGTGAGTGGCGAGGCCGTCGTAGGCTCCGATAATCGCACCATCACGACGACATTCGTTTTGAGTAATGCTAGTGGTTCATGGAAAGTGATCGGTATCAATTTCGCGAAGAAGTAGAATCAGACCTTCGAGGTATTGCGAAACACTCGAAGGTTTTTAACTATGCGAGTCGAGCTCAAAAATATTCACAAGCACTTCGGCGCAGTTCATGCCAACAACAACGTGACCTTAACCGTTGAAGGTGGATCGATTCACGGTTTGCTCGGCGAGAACGGCGCGGGCAAAAGCACGTTGATGAAAGTGCTGTCGGGTTACATCCACGCCGATGCCGGTGAGATCAGTTTAGATGGTGGCAACGTAAAACGGTTCAAGTCACCGGCAGATGCTCTGCGTCACGGCGTTGGCATGTTGCATCAAGACCCGCTCGACTTCCCGCCGCTGACTTTGCTCGACAACTTCATACTCGGCTGCGACGCCAACCTTTTGCAGCCGCGCGCCCGCGCCGAAAAAGAATTCCGCGAACTCTGCCAACAATTTAATTTTGATCTGGATACTAACGCCTTCGTCTCCGATCTCACCGTCGGCGAGCGGCAGCAGTTAGAGATCATCCGCCTTCTGTGGCTGGGGGCGCGGACTCTGATCCTCGACGAACCCACTACCGGAATCTCCGCCCCGCAAAAAATAAAACTCTTCGCCACGCTTCGCCAATTAGTGGCGGGTGGCAAGTCCGTCATCTTCGTCTCGCACAAACTGGAAGATGTTGAAGACTTGTGTCACCGCGTCACCGTTTTACGTCGCGGTGAAATGGTGGGCGAAGCAACATCGCCGTTCGTCACCGAGCAGTTGGTTCAGATGATGTTCGGTCAACAGCTCAACATATCCAAACGTTCCAACGTGGAACTCGGCGCCCCCGTGATCGAATTTGATCATCTCACTCTCAAAGATGATCGCCTCACCGTCCCCGATGTTTCTCTCTCGGTTCAAGCCGGTGAAGTGATCGCCCTCGCCGGACTCGAAGGATCGGGTCAACAACTTTTTCTGCAAGCCTGCGCTGGGTTGTTGCAACCCAGCGCGGGTCAGCTGCGCGTCAACGGGATCGATCTCACGCGCAAGTCTTACGAAATTTTTTTGCGCGCGGGCATTGCCTACATGCCGGCAGATCGAATGAAAGAGGGTCTCGTCCCCGGGCTTTCGATTGAGGAACATAGTGTGTTGGCAAAGCGCGGCAAGAAAGATGCGCTGATTGATTGGGGGCGCGCACGCCAAACTGCTTCTGAGCAGATCAAAGAATTCAACATCAAGGGGATACCGCCGACTCGTGTGGAAGCGTTATCGGGCGGCAACCAACAGCGCACACTGCTTGCTCTTCTCCCACCCGATTTAAAACTTCTTGCCCTCGAACATCCCACGCGCGGACTCGATATTGAATCCACACTTTATATTTGGGGCAAACTGTTGGAGCGTCGCAAGCAGGGGGCGGTGATTATTTTTGCGTCGGCGGATCTCGACGAAGTTCTGCAATATAGTGATCGCATCCTGGTCTTCTTCGGTGGGCATGTCATCGAGACCGTAAAATCATCGGCGACCAATGTGGAACAGTTGGGGTATTTAATTGGCGGTAAAAAACAGTTATGACCGACACTCGCAATCTTTTTTTTCGCATTACCACCGCCCTCGCGCCTCTTCTTGTCGCATTGATCATCGCCGTCTTATTGTTGGTTGCCACGGGTGCTCCGCCGCTCGATACGTTTGTCAAATTATTTACCGGCTCATTCGGCACGCCCTCCAAACAAGCGGATACCTTTGTCGTGTGGGTTTCACTGGCAATCGTTTCTGCCGGGTTGTTGATCACTTTCATTGCCGGTCAATGGAACATCGGCGTGGAGGGACAGATCATGATGGGATCGATCTTTGCAACGTGGGCGGCGCGCGGTGTATGGGAACAACAAGGGATCGTCGGCATCCCCGTGATCCTTCTTTGGGCAATGGTCGGTGGCGCGTTCTGGGCGTTGCTCGTCGCCGTTCTTAAAATCTATGGCAAGGTCAACGAAATTTTTGGCGGGCTTGGATTCAACTTCATCGCCACCGCCTTCAACATCTATTTAATTTTTGGACCCTGGAAACAAAAAACGGGCGGCACGTTGAGCGGCACAGAAATTTTCCCCGAATCATTATGGATGCCCACACTGCCCGAATTGCGGGTGAGCCCCATCGCCATCATCGTTGCGTTATTGGTGCTAGTCGTTATTTATCTTTCGCTGCGCGGCACGTTGTGGGGATTGCAACTTAAGGCGATTGGCAAAAATATCCGCGCGGCATTCGTGTTGGGCGTACCGACTAACCGCTTGCTGTTAAGCGCGTATGCTGTGTGCGGTGCATGCGCCGGACTCGTCGGCGCGTTTTTGGTGATCATCGTCCATCATCGCCTCATCCCCAGCATCTCCTCGGGCTACGGCTTCTTGGGAATCTTGATCGTGTTGCTGTCGAGCTTCAACGCTTTGTGGCTCGCGCCGCTTGCCTTGTTCTTCGCCGCCGTGAGCATCGGCAGCACGGCTTTGCAGCTCGAACTCAACATTGATTCGTCGCTCGGTGGCGTTCTGCAAGGCGTGTTGGTGTTAGTGGTGTTGTTGATGCAAGGGATTAAAGAAAAAGTAATTAGTAAATAGTAATTACCAATTACCAATTACCAATTACCAATTACTCATTACTGCTCACTAACGACTCTATGGAATTTTTTATCGCCATCCTCGCCTCAATCCTTTCCGACTCTGCGCCGATCATCTTTGCCTCGTTAGGTGAGACTCTCAACGAGCGGGGCGGGGTGATCAACTTGTCCGTTGAAGGCACGATGCTGCTTTCGGCAATGGCGGGTTTTGCCGTTGCCTTCACGACGGAGAGTTTGGTCTTGGGTTTTCTGGCGGCGATGGTCGTCGGCGCGATTGTGGCATCGCTCGTTGCCTTTGGCAGTATCACCCTCAAACGCGATCAGGTCGCAGTGGGATTCATCCTCACATTGG
>CAKKQG010000258.1:1216-1925 GCA_919901875.1 Anaerolineales bacterium | reverse complement strand
CCGATGGCGTAAACGTGAATCAACGTGCCAACGCCGGTGACTAACAGCATCATCGTCACCGAGAGCGTATCCACCTGAAACGCCCACGGAATTTTGAGAGTGCCGATGACGATCCACTCGGCGAGAGTGACGGTGGTGGCGTGGAACTTGTCGAGGAACAAACCGACGAACTGCAACACGGCGATGACAAACGCCAGACCCGACATGAGCGAGGCGATGATGCCGGCCCACGGGTCGCCCAGTCGTTTGCCGACGAGCATATTAAGGATCACGCCCAACAACGGGAAGACGACGATCAACGGAACAAGAGCTGATAACGAGAACGCGGTAGATGAATCGTGCATTGCTAGCCTTTTAGTTGATGCACCTGATCAACATCAATCGAGTGTTTATTTTTGAAGATCGCCACAATCAACGCCAAACCTACAGCCACCTCGGCGGCGGCTACGGTCATCACGAAGAAAACAAAAACCTGCCCCGACATCGCCGCCGCGTTCACCGCCTCGCCGCTTTGGAAAGCGCGGGCAAACGCCACAAAAGCGAGATTCGCCGAGTTCAACATCAACTCCACCGACATGAAAACAATAATCGCGTTGCGGCGAACTAAAACCCCGACGACGCCGATGGTGAAGAGTATTGCGGAGAGGAGGATGTAGTAAGAAGTGGGAACCATATTGAATGAGAAGTGATAAGTGTTTAGTTTTTAGTT
>CAKKQG010000258.1:0-1206 GCA_919901875.1 Anaerolineales bacterium | reverse complement strand
ACGTTGGAGGTTTGAAGTTGGATGTTAGAGATTGGAGATTAGAGATTAGAGATTAGTTTTTGGTGGGGCGACGAGGGAGAAGCTTGGCTTTCTCTTCCTTCGTCAGCACAATCGCGCCGATCATGGCGACGAGGAGCAAGAACGATGTGACTTCAAACGGGAAGAGGTAAGTCGTGAAGAGTAATTTGCCAAGTTCAAACGGGCTGCCAAACGCGCTGATCATTTGATCCGAAAGCGGCGATGGCACAGACACAGAACCACGCGACACAATCGCAAAGGCGGCAACACCGAGGAGAACCAAGCCCAAGAGGATCGCTAATGGTTGTTGCCAGGGGATGTCGCTTTGCGGCTGGCGTAATTTATCCGCGCCGAGCAGCATGATCACGAACAGGAACAACACCATGATCGCCCCGGCATAGACAGTCACCTGCACCATAGCGATGAAGGGCGCGTTGAGCATCAGATAAAACACCGAGACCACGGCGAAGTTCAAAATGAGGAACAGCGCGGAGTAAATCGCGTTGTCACTCAACAGCATCGCTAACGCGGCGACGACGGCGATGGTGGCGAGAACGAGGAAGATGATGAGATCGAGAGTCATGTTATGTGTAGAAAGGTAAACAGGTAACGGGTAGACAGGTTCGTGTTTACGTGTCTACGTGTTTCCGTATATACCTTTTACTTCGGGTCTTTCATCTCCGGCACAGATCGCGTGAACACACCCGGCTCCACTTTTTGCGGCGTATCGGGTTTGCCTTCGGGCGACGGGACGATCAATTGGTCTTTAGTGAAGATCGCCTCACGCCGCGACGTATACGAAAGTTCATAGTGACCTTCTAACACAATCGCTTCGGTCGGGCAGGCATCTTCACAATAACCGCAAAAAATACAGCGCAGATAGTTGATCTCATACACGCGAGCGTAACGCTCACCTGGTGAGAAACGTTGATCGTCCGTGTTCTCTGCCGCTTCGACAAAGATGGCATCTGCCGGACAAGCCGCCGCGCACAAAGAGCAACCGATGCATTTCTCCAAACCGTTGTCGTAGCGTTTAAGTTCGTGCCGCCCTTTGTATCGCTCGCGCACTTCGCGTTTCTGTTCGGGATATTGAATGGTCACCGGTTCCTCAAACATATATTTGAGAGTGGTGCCCATGCCTTTGACAAGTTCAAACATAATCTCTAATCTCCAAACTCAAACTTCAAA
>CAKKQG010000257.1 GCA_919901875.1 Anaerolineales bacterium | reverse complement strand
AAACTGATTCCAAATAAGATCGCCCAATCACGCGGAGCGCGCAGACGCGCCATGACGAGCGGCAGCAGAATCAATAACACGGTTGGCACGCCGAAGACCGCCGCCTCTTTGGTTAACATGCCGGAGAGTCCGGTGATGAGCGCCAACAGAAACCAGATTCGTTTGCCGCGATCATTGTCGCGTATCGCTTCGCGCAAACACAGTAGACAAAAGGCGCAGGCAAAAATTAAAAAGACGGTGAGGGGTTCGCGGAAAAAAGTTTTGGTGTAGGGCCAGGCGAGAGTCGTTAACCCAAAAGCGAGCGCGGCAATGATCGAAGTGAGACGATCAAAGGCGAGCCGCCGCAGATACAAAAATACTAGCGTGCCGGTGAGGGCGGTAATGAGCGGGTTGAATAACAACGTGCCATGCACGTTGCCGATGCCGTCGAAGTTGTTGACGAACCAATACAACGGCGCGGCGAGCAACGGTTGAAGCGGTTCGGTTGTCGATTCGCCGGGCCACTCCAGTTCGGCTGTTTCGCTGCGCCATACGCTTCCGTGTTTCGCCAAACTTTCGGTGTAGTCAAATAAAAAAAGTTCGTCGCCACTGATGAACGTCAACGACGCCGTGAAGAGATAAGCGCAAAACAATAACCCGGCAATCGCCGCCGAAGCCAAGCCATCGGCGGCGACGAATTCGCGGCGTGATTCCACCTCACTCATAAATGCTCCCGGAGATCGGCGACGGTGTGCCGCGCACTCGTGTTCGCCTCAACCAAAGTCGGGCTAGGGCTTCGGCGACGCGCTCGCTCTTTTTTAAATTTGCGACTTCTAACCAAGGTTTTTCAATTTGATTATTGGTGATGATGTGTGTGATCAAATCCTTGCCGGCGTTTGCCTCAATCTCTTTCAACGCCCGTTGCGGATCGGGATGCGCCAGCACGCGGGCGCGTTTGGATCGGCGCAACAAGTCGGCGATGCCGCCGATTTGCAGAGTCGGCAGCACATTTTCGCGAAGCTCGCCGCCGATCAGGATCAGATCACATTTGCCGATCGCGCTGATCGCCGCCTCACTAGGTGACGCCGCCGATTCCAGCGCAACCGTGATCGCCATTCGACCTCGCAAGCGGAATGCCTCATCCCACAAGCCGACCATCTCGGTCAACGACCCGCGCGGCTCTATGTTTGCCAAGACCGAACTGACTGCTTGCGGATAATCTGCCAAAATGTTGATGCACTCTTTCAAACGCAATGCAGAAATCTCATTCTCGCCCGGCGTGATCAACATCGTCACGCGCTGACTCACATCCATCGCTCCCTTAAGCAGTGGCAGCATCTCCTCCCCGCCGCCGATGAACACCAGGCGCAGATCAGATCGGAAAGGCGACGTGGCGGGTTGGCGATAGGCTTCTTCTAAAACAATAATCACAAATACCGCGACTAGCGCCATCACGCCGAGAGTTGTATTTGCATACACCGGGGGCGAGACGCTCATGATCACGGCGATCACGCCCAGCGCAATGCCGACGAAGTAGAGCGACACTACGACTCGACGATGACTCAAACCTAAACGCGCCATGCGATGTGAAGTGTGATCGGCGCCGCCCTGTGCGACGGAGACTCGCCGACGTAAGCGTGAGAGGGTGACGAGCGTTGTGTCGAAGATCGGTAGACCCAAAACCACAAGCGGCACCATCCATACAGACTCTTGAGAGGTGTGCGGGAAATTTAGTTTAATGCCCAACACCGCCAGCATGAATCCTAACAACAACGATCCGGCATCGCCCATGAAGGTCAGGGCGGGATGAAAGTTGTAAACTAAAAATCCGAGACATGCGCCGAGCAACGCTGCGGCAAGACTCGACACCAGCACTTGCCCGTTGATCGCCGCAATCGCTAAGAACGTCCCCGCCGCAATGGCGGCAACACCTGCGGCGAGACCGTCCATGTTATCCATAAAGTTGATCGCGTTACAGATTCCCACGACCCAAAAAATTGTCAATGGAATATCAAGCCAAGGGAGACCCAAGAAACGTACGCGGACATTGCCGACGACGAGGATCAACGCAGCTATCACTTGCCAAAATAATTTAGTGCGCGGGCGCATGCCGCGATGATCGTCCACCAGCCCAACCACCGAGACCAACGTGCCGCCGATGATGATGGCGGCGAGTTCGCGGAACTCGGCGCCTTCGGCGAAGAAGATCAAACTGATCACAAACGCCGCCCAGATCGCCACACCGCCCAACAACGGAATGGGGATGTGATGCGTTTTGCGCGAACTCGGTTCGGCGACGAAGCCGTTGCGCCGCGCGAAGATCAACGTGGCGGGCGTGACGATGAAGGCCAGTAACCCGGCGGCGACGGCGATGAGAATGTATTGAGTCATAAAGATAAAACTACAAATTTCAAAATTCAAATCCCAAAACTCAAATTTGGGATTTGTAACTACTCAGCCACGTCGTCATTGCGAGCGCACTTCGCGGAGCGGAAAGCAATCTTGGTTGTGCTTTGAGATTGCTTCGTCGCACAGAACGCTCCTCGCAATGACGGCTGAGGAGTTACCGCGATTTTTGAATCAGGTTTTCGTAGAGTCCTTCCATATTTTGTATCAACCGCTCTTTGGAAAATTTTTCCAGCACTTCCTCTTGGGCGCGGCGGGCGACTGATGATCCATCACGCAACGCTTTGTTCACTTGATTCGCTAACGCGCGCGCGTCGCCACTCGGTGCAAGATAACCCGTCTCGCTATCGCGCACCACATCGGGGACGCCGCCAACGGCAGTGGCAACCACTGGCACGCCACTCGCCATCGCTTCGATCAACGCCACGGGAGTCCCCTCATTCAAAGAGGTGTTCACTATAACCGACATCTCCGAATAAACTTTTGTGAGATCGCGCCGCCATCCACTGAAGATGATTCGATCACCCAGATCGCCCGCCTGCGATTCTAATTCGCCGCGCAGCTCGCCATCGCCGACGATCATGAATCTGCCGCGAAAGCCGTCGGCGATCATCAGCCGCGCCATTTGCAAAAACAGCGTGTGGTTCTTAATCGGAACCAGGCGACCCACAATTCCGATGGTGGGAGTGGCGGCATCCGCGCGGGGTTGATGAGCAAAAGGTTCAAGATCGAGCCCGAGCGGCACGGTCAAAATTTTTTGCGGCGCGGCGATCCGATATTGAATCAGATCATCGCGCACACGATCACTCACGGCGATCACTTTGTCGGTGATGGATGATAAGCCGCGCTCAGCGTTGATGGTGAATTGTGATCCGATTTTTCCCCAATAGCCGTGAAAGGTATGACCGTGAAAAGTGTGAACGATGATCGGCACAGCGGCGAGCTTTGCCGCGATGCGCCCCACCGCGCCGGCTTTGGCGGTGTGCGTGTGGACGATGTGCGGCGACCATTGACGCATGAGCTTCCACAATTTTAGCAGGGTAACCAGATCGTCCGCCGGATTCACCTCGCGCCCCAGTTCGGGGATGATCTGCCAATCAAGATCGCGGGCAAGATCGCCCATGTCACCTTCGTCCTTACCGACATTGCCCGTGACGAGTCGAGTCGTGAATCGATTCGGATTCAACCCACGCGCGAGATGGGTCACATGTAACGCGGGTCCGCCGATGTTGAGGCGAGCGATGAGACGGAGAACGCGAATCACGGTGGCTGATGGCGAATGGCTGATGGCAGATGGCTAATTGCAGATAGCGAATGGCATATCGTCGTTTGCTATACGCTATATGCTATACGCTATAGGCTATCTGCTATTTGCTATTCCGATACCACTCAATCGTCAACTTCAATCCGTCTATCAAACTGATCGCAGGCGAGTAGTTCAAGGCGTTCTTGATTTTGTTCACGTCCGCCGTCGAGTGTTTGATGTCGCCGGTGCGGGCGGGAGCGTAGTTGGCTTTGAGATTCGTGTTGATCAATTCGTTGAGCATATCCACGAGTTGATTGAGCGATGTGGCTTGTCCCATCGCCACATTGAAGAATCCACCAGCCGCGTGTTCGGCGGGC
>CAKKQG010000256.1:9752-11047 GCA_919901875.1 Anaerolineales bacterium | reverse complement strand
TGACTCAATTTCCTTTTCGTCTCGGCACAACGTCGTACATCATTCCGGCAGACATCTTGCCTAACGTGCATTACTTGGCGGATAAGGTGGATGATGTGGAACTGATATTGTTTGAAGTGGATGACGGACAAAATAATTTACCTACGCAGGAAACGATTCACGAACTCAACAGGGTTGCCGCCTCTCACGGTTTAACCTTCACTGTGCATCTACCATTGGATTTGCGGTTGGGCGATGGCGGCGACGAGAGTCATCTCTCGCTCGTCAAAGCGCGTAAGGTGATTAACTGCACACGCGATCTAAATCCGTTTGCTTACGTCTTGCATCTTGACGGCAAAGAGATCAAGAATGGGGCAACGTCAAAGCAAGTTCAAGAATGGCGCGATCATTCGACGCGAGCCTTAGAGATCGTCGGCAAGTATGCCGGTGGTGCAGAAAAACTAGCGGTAGAAAATTTGGAACATTACCCGCTTGACTTCATCCTGCCAGTAATCAATCGCGTGCCGGTGAGCCGGTGTGTAGATGTGGGGCATCTATGGCTCGATGGTCACGACCCGCTACCCTACTTGCACGAAGCACTGGCACGCACGAAAGTGATTCATATTCACGGCATCGCCGAGCGCGATCATAAATCGTTGGCGCATACCCCGCCCGAAAAACTGAAGGCGGTGATTGGCTTACTGAAACGCGTAAACTTTTCGGGCGTGATGACATTGGAAGTTTTTGGCGAAGAAGATTTTCTTTCCTCGATGGAAACATTAAAAGGATTGAGTTAGCATGGCTAAACGACTCACGTTAATTCTCGGCGGGGCACGCAGTGGCAAAAGTTCTTACTCCCAAAAGATCGCCGCAGAACGCGGTCACACAGTTTTATATGTCGCCACTGCCGAAGCGAGCGATAGCGAAATGGCAACGCGCATTGCCGCGCATCGCGCCGAGCGCCCCGCGCACTGGCAAACACTTGAAGCGAGTCACAACGTGGGCACGGCGATTCGATCTCAATCGAATCAATCACAGATCGTTTTACTCGATTGCTTAACCTTACTCGCCAACAACGTCATTGTGCCGTTGCCCGAACCTGTCACGGAATCCGATGCAACCCAAGCATTGCAAAGTGAAGTAGATGATCTTCTTCGCGCCTATCACACCAGCATGGCAGAATGGATCATCGTCTCTAACGAAGTGGGGTTAGGACTCGTGCCGCCGTATCCGTTGGGGCGCGTCTATCGTGATGCGCTGGGCAGAGCCAACCAACAACTCGCCGCCGAAGCCGATGAAGTGATCTTGATGGTGGC
>CAKKQG010000256.1:0-9652 GCA_919901875.1 Anaerolineales bacterium | reverse complement strand
GTTGAACATCGCTTGGGTTTTGTATGCGCCAATGCTGGAGTCGACCGCTCTAATGTTGAGGCGGTAGGCGGCGAGGAATATTTGTTGTTGCTTCCAGAAAATCCAGATCGAACTTGCGCTGAACTGCGCGAGAAGCTACGGGCGGAGACAGGTGCGACCCTTGGGATCATCATTAATGATTCGCATGGGCGCGCCTGGCGCAATGGCGCGGTTGGGGTTGCAATCGGAACGGCAGGCATCCCGGCTTTGCTTGACTTGCGCGGCAGAACCGATCTTTTTAACCACACATTAAACGTGACACAAATTGGACTCGCTGACGAACTGGCGGCTGCGGCCTCACTGCTGATGGGACAAGCAGATGAAGGTCGTCCAGTGATTCATGCACGCGGTGTTCCCTATCCATTTAGAGAGGGAACTGCGCGTGAATTGATACGAGAAAAAGAATTGGATATGTTCAGATAATAGGGGTGAAGATCCCATCTTTCAGTTCAGTATTTTCTGCGCCACTTCTGAGATCGCGTAGCGCGAAGCGAAAGCAAGACCTATCCCCGCTGCAACAGCACGCTTCACCCCCTCACATTCGTTTATTTTCATTATGCGTTTATGAGTCACATTTAGGCAGGAAAAATTCTCTTCAACAATCCGCCGTGTCGCAGAACCTGCCTCGCGCACAATCAAAATTTCCAAAGCAAACACTGCTGGCGAAAAGGCACGCTGGCGACTTAGCATTGCGGATACCCCGATTGACACCGACCCTGTCCGGTTGAAAATCACTATCAGTCTTGGGGGTGCCCGTTTGATGGAAGACTGTCCGGATTTGGCAACACTGCTTGATCAGACTGACGCTGCGATGTACGCTGCCAAGCACGCTGGGCGCAATTGCGTTCGTCTCGCTTAGCACAAAGCGAAGCAGTTCGTACGGGATGTAACGAAGTGGAGTGTCGAGTAAGAGTGCACTACGATCACACTATGAGCGCACCACGAATCCATAGATTGCCACACAACATCGCAGAGTGCCGCCTTCCAGCCTCCCCGCGCGTCTTGTCGGAGCGATTCGTCTGGCGCGCTATCTGCGTCGCCTGCCCGCATGGTCGGAAACGTTGGTCGAGGAACTTGAAGACTCGGATGTTTTTCGGCAGTGCGCGGCGCACATCCGCGCAGTTCGCTTCCCCGAAGCCGAGATGGATGCCGGTCTGCCTGTCGGAGTCATCGGGCAATTCCGTTGGCGCGAAGGGCGCATCCGTATTGCGTATCGTCATCCAGCCTGGGGGCAAGAGTATCTCTGGGAGGGCGAGAGTGATCAGAGCGAAGCCAAGCGTCTGCTTTTGCAATTGAGACTGGTCAGCACTCGCAGTCGCCTGACGCATCTGATGCTGATGGGATTGGCGCAGCATCAAAGGATGTTTCTCGATTCCGGTGACCCGCTGGATTTAGAACTGTTCACGCAAGCGGCACTCGGCCGGTGGATTGACGCGGAGGACCGCCAGGGACGACGACTCGTGTGGCATCTACCCGCGACGGTTGACCCTAGCCTAATTTCTCGCGCCGCACGCGGGGTGAACATGCTCACTCCGCAGGGACAGGCAGTGAGCATACGGTATCTCATGCCGAGTGTTCGTGTCGTGCTACAGCGCCGCCTGAAAGCCTTGCTCGATGAAGAGGCCGCGAACCTCCGCCGCGGACTCATCGAGCAGCCTGCCGATGACGAGGCGCTGCGCGTCCGGCTTGTCGAGCGCTGGGGGATCAAGATTGCGCGGCGAACCGTGTCGCTGGCGCGGCAGACACTCGGGCTGCCTGCATCGTATCGGCGCGATGGTCGTCACACCTATCCGCCGCGCGGTACTGCGTTCTCTCAGGTTTATTCATTGACCGCTGCCACTCTGCGGGATCAGGTGCTAACCGGGCCGGGCGTGTACGAGATTGCGTTAGCTGTCGGTGAAGTTAGTTATCCAGAAGGTGCCAGTCCGGTTATATACTTGGGACACAGCCGTAACCTGCGCAAGCGGCTAGCCGATCACTTGCGACCCGACACAAAAAACATCATACTCCGCGCTTACCTGACCGGGTCGCGCTGTGTCGTGCGATACTTGAGCGCGTCTACGGACGATCTGCGCGTGGTAGAGCGGGCGCTGGCTCAGTCGTTTGAGGAAATCTACGGCGCACTGCCGAAGGGCAACCGCCTTCACCCGTGAATCGGATTTCGTAATCTGACACGCAGCGAAGCGTCGCCCAAAGGAAGGTGGATATGACTGAACGAAGAAAAAGAAAATCTCACACTTCACTCACGGAGTCCGCCACCCTCGATCTCTCTCCGCATGTCCTCAACAGCATGTTGGATGCAGTGGTGGTTGCCAATCCAGATGGCACAGTGCGGATGATGAATCGCGCTGCGCTTGAACTGCTTGGCTACACCGCCGCCGAGGTCATCGGTCAAGCGGTTGGCAAATTCTTTGTAGAAGAAGAAGAAGAAGAAGAAGAAGAAGCGTTCTTCCGTGGCACCGGGCTGGCACGGCTGGTGCGTGAGGGCGCGGCGCGCGATGTTGAGACGACGCTGATCACGCGCGAGGGTGAGCGTGTACCGATTGTCTTCAACGGTTCGGTGGTGCGCGATGCCGAAGGGGGATTGCTAGCCGTCGTCGGCGTCGCACGCGATATGCGCCCGACGCGGCGATTGATTCAGGAAGCGCAGGCGCGGGCGGCCGAGTCGCATGTACTCAAGACCATCGCCGAAGTGCTCAATCGTGAAGTGGGTTTGCAGGAGGCGTTGGAGCGCAGCCTCGAGACGGTGATGGAATTGATCGGCTCGGAGGCTGGTTGGATTGTGCTGCTGGATGAATTGGGCGGTTCGCGGTTGGCGGCAGCCCGCAACTTGCCCCCGGCACTGGAGGCCGATGATCGCGCGGCGATGCGTTGGTCCGGCTGCACCTGCCAACGTAAACTCCTCGCTGGGGAATTGACGATGGCGGCGAACATTCTGGAATGTCAGCGGCTGCAGCAGGCGCACGGCGATACGCGCGGACTGCGTTATCACGCTGCTGTTCCCATACGCATGGGGAACAAGGCGTTGGGTAATCTTAACCTGACCACCCCCGCCGGCCGCGTGTTCAGCGAGGACGAACTGCGTCTGCTCACGGCTATCGGCGACCAGATCGGCGTGGCAATTGAGCGGGCGCGGCTACACGAGCAGGTCAAAACGCAGCGCATCGAAGAGCAGGCGGCGCTACTCAAACTATCACAGGATTTGATCGGACTGCTAGACATTGACGCGATTCTCGATCAGGCCGCCGGAACGACCCAGACGATCTTCCGCGCTGACTTGGTTTCGCTCATGTTCCCCGACTCGCGCGACGAGAATCTGATCCTGCGCGGAGGGCGCGGCTGGGAACCTGACCTATATGGTGTGTATGCGATAGATGTAGTGACCTCGCGCGAGGGGTACGCCTTTCGCAACGGCGAGGCGGTGTGGTTGGAGGATGTGCAAACTTCGGCACGCTTTCCTTGCCCACTCGGCCTACGCGAGCGTGGTATTCACTCGAGCCTGACCGCACCATTGAATGCCAAACAGGGGACACTCGGCACCCTCTGCGTCCATTTTCGCGCGCGCCGTACGTTCGATGCCGACGACGTGCGCCTGCTCTCGCTCATCGCCAACGACACCGCGCAGACGCTCGAACGGGCGAGGCTGTTCGAGTCGGAGCGTGAGCAGCGCGAACTGGCTGAAGCGTTACGCGAGGCGGGGACATCGCTGAGCGCGACGCTGGACTTCGACTCAGTGCTCGACCGCCTGCTTGAACACGTCGGGCGCGTGGTGCCTTACGATACTGCCAACGTCATGTTGCTCGACGCACAAACAGGTCGCATTCGCATCGCCCGCCAGCGCGGTTACGGGCAGTTCGGAGACGAGGTCGTTCACGACATCGCTACCCTGTCTTTCGACATTACCGCCACGCCTAATTTACGGCGGATGGCCGAGACCAGCCGGCCGCTCATCATCCCCGACACGGCGGCCGATCCGGATTGGGCGAAGGTTGCCGCCTCAGCGCACGTCCGCTCGTGGGCTGGCGCGCCCATCGTCGCTCAGGGGCAGGTCATCGCCTTCTTTTCGCTGGACAAGATCGAGCCGAACTTCTATCAACCCGAACACGCCGAACGCTTGGCGGCGTTTGCCGGACAGGCGACGCTGGCGCTAGAGAATGCGCGGCTGTTTGAAGAAACAGGCCGGCGCGTGCAGGAGTTAGCTCTGCTTTACGACGCCGGGTTGAGTCTCAACCGAGTGATTGAACCGCGCATGCAGTTGGAATTTCTGTTGAATCTGGCTGCTACTGCTCTGCGCGCCGACGCTGCGGAGTTCTTCGTCTTCGATTCTACGCGGGACGAACTACGGTATGAATTTGGCATCGGCCTCAGCGCCGAAACTACAGACAGACTGCACAATCTGCACCTCGCCGCCGACGAGAATACCGTGCCAGGCTGGGTTGCCACAAATCGCATGTTGCTCAACCTGCCGGATGCTTCTGCCGATCCGCGCTGGGTTGGTGACCCAGCCTTTCATTCGACGCTATTCGTGCCTGTCGTGCATGAGAAACAGTTGCACGGCATTTTGGGCGTGAAGAGCAAAAGCGGCGACGCTTTCACATCGCAAGACGAGCGACTGCTCACCCTTTTTGCCAATCAAGTATCGGTGGCGATGAACAACGCGCGGCTGTTCGAGTCGCTGCGCGACAGCGAGGCCCGCTTTGCCGGTATCCTGGATATTGCCGCCGAAGCGATTATCTCTATTGACGAAGCCCAGCGCGTCGTTCTCTTCAACACAGGCGCTCAGCAAATTTTCGGTTACTCGCCAGACGAAGTCATCGGTCAATCGCTCGACCTGCTGTTTCCCGAAAGGTTTGCGTCCATTCACCAAACGCACGTGGCCGAATTCGCCGCTTCCGCGACGAACGCCCGCCGGATGGGAGAGCGCCATGAAATCTTCGGACGCAGGAAAACCGGCGAGGAGTTTCCGGCTGAAGCCTCGATTTCAAAGCTGACACTGGGCGACGAGAGAATCTTTACTGTTGTCTTGCGCGACATCACTGAGCGTAAGCGGGCGGAGGCGGCGCTACGCCGCCGGGCGGCTGAACTTGAAACGCTGACCGAAGCCTCCTCGGCGCTACGGCAGGCGCAGACGTACCAGTCCATGCTGCCGCTGCTGGTTGAGAAAAGCATGGAGGCGCTGGAAGCCGATGCCGGGGTGCTCATCCTGCTGGAGGGCGAAGCACTGGTCTTCGCCGCCGCGCGTGGACCGGCAGAGATATTGCTGGGGCAACGTCACCCGCCGGGTGACGATCCTTTGTGGCAAGTGGTGCACACTGGCCAGCCGCTGTTCATTTCCGATGTGAGTGAACACCCTGAATTCAGCCGGTGGAAGATTTGCCAAACGGTGATGGCCGGGCTGAAAGCCTGCGCCTGTGTGCCCCTGAAAACCGCCGAGACCACCATTGGGTTGTTGCATCTCGCCTGCCGCTCAAAGCGGGCGCCTACCGATAGCGAAGTTCGCTTGCTTACTTCCATTGCCGAGATGGCCGGTAATGCTCTACACCGTGCAACTTTGCATGAGCAGACCGTGCAACGATTACAGCGCCTCACCGCCCTGCGCGTGGTTGACACAGCTATCAGCGCCAGCTTCGACCTGCACCTGACGCTCAACATCCTGCTCGACCAGATCACGACCCAACTGCGTGTGGATGCGGCAGATATTTTGTTGCTCAACACGCACGCTCAGACACTCGAATACGCCGATGGGCGCGGCTTCCGCGCCAAAACCATCGAGCGCTCTCGTCTGCGGCTTGGAGAAGGCTACGCTGGACAGGCCGCGTTGGAACGCCGGATCATCCACATCCCCGATCTCCGCTCCCGCCAGACGAATTTATTACGTTCCCCGCTGTTTGGCGCAGAGGGTTTTATTTCGACCTATTGTGTGCCGCTCATCGCTAAAGGGCAGGTTAAGGGCGTGCTTGAAATTTTCCACCGCGCCCCACTCGAACCCAATGTCGAGTGGCTGGACTTTCTTGAAAACCTAGCCGTGCAGACCGCCATCGCCATTGACAACGCCGAATTGTTTAATCGGCTGCATCGCTCGAATGCCGAACTGATGCAGGCTTACGATGCCACCATCGAAGGTTGGTCGCGTGCCCTCGACTTGCGCGACAAAGAAACCGAAGGGCATACGCAACGCGTGACCGAGATGGCGTTACGCCTCGCGCAGGCGATAGGGCAGAAAGATGAAGAGTTGGTGCGTATCCGCCGCGGCGGGCTGTTGCACGACATTGGCAAGTTGGGCGTGCCGGACAACATTTTGCTCAAGCCGGAGCCACTGACCGACGAAGAATGGGTTTTGATGAAAAGGCATCCACAATATGCCTATGACATGCTTGCACCTGTTGACTATTTGCGCCGCGCCCTCGACATTCCTTACTGTCATCACGAAAAATGGGACGGCACAGGTTACCCGCGCGGCTTGAAGGGCGAGGAAATTCCATTGGCAGCGCGCATCTTTGCTATTGTGGATGTGTGGGATGCGTTGCGATCGGATCGTCCCTATCGCAAAGGCTGGAGCGATGAGAAAGTGCGTGAACACATCCGCCAGCAAAGCGGCGCACATTTTGATCCGCAGGTGGTTGAAACGTTTTTAAAGTTAGGATCTGGCTAAACGTCATTGCGAGTGCTTCGCAAAACAATGACGATCAACTCTCGAGCTCAAGTTAATTGACTCGCCTTACGCAGAAATCTCTTTACTCCCACGAAGTTGCACTAAAAATATCTTCGTGCTTCTTGGTGTTCTTCGTGGGCAGAGAAAAAGATTGCGTGACACCGGTTATTTGTGCTATAACGGACGGATGCTTTCTGCCCAAGCGCGAATGGCGTTCCAATCGCGGTGATCGCTGCGCGGGAAAATGCGGGAAAATATCGTGTTGTTATCTTCGGCGCATACTCTCGCCGAACAGTACCCCGCCTTCAATCGCGTTTATCCACAAGAGTTGAAAATATTCATTCGCATGCGTATATAATTATTGCGGCAATCTTGTTGTTTCATGATGGGAGAATTTCAATATGAACATCCTCGATAAAGCAGTGCCGCTCAACTGTCCCGAGCGACAAATTCTTGTAGGCAGTAAAACGGTGACGCTGCTCGGTGGCGAAATAAAAGTGGGGCAAACTGCCCCCGAGTTTGTGGTGCAAGCGAATGACTGGTCAAGTATGGGCGGCTTAGCCAGCACCGCCGGTAAAATTCGCGTCTTGGCTTCTATCCCCTCGCTCAGCACGCCCGTTTGCGAGCGAGAGATTCGGCGATTCAACGAACGCATCGAAGACTTTGGTGTGCCGTGCATGTGCTTGTCATCAATGCCGATCTGCCGCTGACACAAAAGACGTGGTGCGGCAACGCCGGAGTGGAACGGGTGCAAACTGTCTCGGATCATATTGACATGGATTTTGCCTTGAAGTATGGAACCTATGTGAAGGGACGGCGCTTTCACTATCGGGCTGTGTTCGTAGTGGGCAAGGATGACAAGGTGGTATATGCCGCCTATATGCCCGGCTTAGATGTTGAACCCAATTATGACGAGGTGTTGGCGGCAGTGCGCACGGCGCGATAACATGTCGTCTGTCTCCCAAAACCCCAAACCAAACTACTCCGAGCTCGTGCATCATCTCCACTCTCCGCTCGTTGATAAGTTGGCGCAACGATTGCGGAGAGACCCAGCGATCTACTTTTCAATGATCACTTTTAGTCCGGGTGGCTCACTTTTGGATTATCAAAAACAACTTAGCAAGTCAGGGTGGACAATCCGCCGAAGACGTTGCTCACTTTGAACAAAAAGTAGGGCGGCGCATTATCATGAAAGATGGCAAAGAATTATTTATAGATGCCAACATTGCCAATGCCGAAATGGAATGGGAACGTGAGATCTGGGATGCTGAAGACAACGAATGAGTGATCTCGATTTACGCCTCTCGGATCGCGCCGCCTTGGTGTTAGAGGCGGCAACCGCCAGCCGCTTCGTCAGCCCGGAACGCTATCAACTGCAATTAGAGGCGGAGCATCTCGCCCTCATTGCCGGGTTCGACGAACTCATCTGCCTCGACGCGATTCGTTTTCAACCTTTCGATTATCAAATCCGCGCCGCCCAAACTGCGCTGCGCCGATTTCGCGGGCGGGGGTTGTTGTGCGATGAAGTAGGATTGGGCAAGACCATTGAGGCGGGATTAGTTCTCAAAGAATATCTCAATCGGCGGATGGTCAACCGCGTGCTGATCATCACGCCGCCCGCGCTCGTCGAACAGTGGCGCGAAGAACTCGCCGCCAAATTCAATCTACCGGATTTTGTCAGTTCCGCCGACGCCGAGTTTCGTCAGCAGGGCGCGGAAGCGTGGGCGCAGTTCCCGCGTGTGATCGCCTCACTCGCCACCGCGCGCCGCGCCGAACATCGCGCCCGCATCGAAACGGTTGCTTACGACCTCATCATCGTGGACGAAGCGCATCACCTAAAAAATCGCGCCAGCGTCTCGTGGAAATTCGTCAATAGTTTACAGAAAAAATATCTTCTGCTGCTCACCGCCACGCCGGTGCAGAATAGCTTGGATGAACTCTACAACCTCATCACACTTCTCAAACCCGGGCAGTTAAAAACTCCGCGCGAGTTTCAACGTCAGTTCGTCGTGCAAGGTGATCCGCGCCAGCCGAAGAATCGCGGACGTTTGCGTGAGTTGTTGGCAGACGTGATGGTGCGGCACGCGCGCGGACAAGTCGGCATGCAATTGCCGCCACGTCGGGCGCACACGATTCGTCTATCGCTCTCCGCTGATGAGCGCGCGCTCTATGATGACGTGACTCAATTCATCCGCGCCACACTCACCAAGACGCAACCCGATTCACTTCCAACAGAAAACGAAGAGACAGAAAAGAAAATAACGACAGCGACACGCTTCACTCTGCAAACGCTGCAACGTGAAATCGGTTCGGGACCCCACGCAGCGCAACCCACGTTACTGTCGCTGGCGAATCATGTCTCAATGGAATCACACCGCGCCACCTTGCTACAACTTGCTGAACGGGCAACTCAAGTTAAAACTTGGGCGAAAGCCGACGCGCTGGAAAAACTTCTACTCAACAATCGTGCTGACAAAATGTTGTTGTTCACTCACTTCCGCCAAACGTTGGATCACCTCACCCAACGTCTCTCGGCTCTTGGCTTGAACTTCGTTACTTATCATGGCGGACTCTCCATCACCGAGAAGAACGCGGCGATTGAACGTTTTGAGCGCGACGCGCAAATTTTGCTCTCGACCGAAGCTGCAGGTGAAGGACGTAATCTGCAGTTCTGCCGCACGCTGGTCAACTTCGATCTGCCGTGGAACCCGCTGCGCATTGAACAGCGAGTCGGGCGCATTCATCGCATCGGGCAATCGCGTCCGGTAGAAATTTATAATCTCTCGGCGAGCGGCACCATTGAAGATTATCTACTCGACATTCTGGATCGCAAAGTGAACATGTTCGAGTTGGTCATCGGCGAGATGGATATGCTGCTCGGCGAATTAACCGAGGAGCGAGATTTTGAAGAACTGCTCTTCGACGTGTGGACGCGGTCACACGACGAAGGCGATGTGCAGA
>CAKKQG010000255.1:6448-11704 GCA_919901875.1 Anaerolineales bacterium | reverse complement strand
GAAGTTGGAAGTTGGAAGTTAGAGGTCGGAAGTTGGAGATTTGAGATTTGAAGTTTGGAGTTTGAAGTTTTTGATGCGCTCAATCTCATGCAAAGTTTCGGCGGTCAAATAACTTTCGCCGCAATGCGGGCAAACAACAATCGGCACGTTTTCGATGATCAGCAAATTCGCGCCCTTGCCATAACTGCGCGTCACATACCGAAGCTGCGCGCCACTTTCGCCGCACACGTCGCACGTCAAGGCTTTCGCTTTTTTAGTTTTAGTCGTTGTCAACATAGACGGTGAGTATTTTACGACAATTCCCCCCGATCTGTAATTTTTACCTTCCTCCAACACTCCCCGTTATATAATCACCGCACACTCTTCAACGGATATAAAACGAATAAACGGATTCGGTAGACGCGCATTATCCGTTTACGCGAAGCGGAATTCACATCCGTTGAAAAACTTATTGCCAACCCCTCCTCAAACGTAGTATCATCTCCAAGAGAGTGTGCCCATTATGACCATCATCCTCGACAACTACACCATTCCCGAAAAAGGGAAAGTGGAACTCAAAGCATCCTTTGAGATCAAAGTCTCATCTGAAGAAGCGCGGCGGAAAGTGAATCGCTGGCTATTAGAATTCGTCAGCACGCAGATGGGCGGCGAGATGCCTACATTGATCGTAGGTGAGCGCGTGGTGTGGCGTGTGCCTGCCTACATTAGCTTTCCGCATACAGGGCGCGCAGGCGTGGCGGGCTATGTTGATGTAGACGTCGAAACAGGCGAGATGAATAACACGCCTGAGCGCCAAGCCGAGATCGAAAAATTTGCAGCCGAGATCGCTAAACAACAACCGCCGTTTAAACTCCGCGAAGCTTCCGTAGAGTATCTTGCCAAAAGTATCCCGCCCGCCAAGAATCTAATCATCACGGATAAAGGCGATATCAAGCCAGAATCATGAATTCAGTAATCTTGCCTGTTAATCACATTCGCCAACTCAAGAATGGCGAGTGTGTAGCTGCTTGTGCGGCGATGGTCTTGACTTATCTTGGAGTTGAAGCAAATTATTTTCAACTACTCAAACTGCTTCGCATCACTGAAATCGGCACAGCGTTTTACCACATACGGGAATTAGAAAAGTTAGGGGTGATTGTCGTTTACAAACAGGGAACGCTCGACGAAGTTCACGCGCATTTATCCAATAATCGTCCTTGCATTGCCGCCGTCAAAACAAAAGAACTGCCTTACTTTATAGAAGATACCGATCATGCCGTTGTGATCGTTGGCTTAGATGACCACTTCGTTTACCTAAACGATCCTGCCATAACCGATGCGCCGCAACAAGTTTCGCGCGGCGATTTCTTATTGGCTTGGATCGAGCGCGATGAATTATACGCAACGGTGATGAAACGTAACTGACCGTTTTTACCTTCCTCCAACACTCCCCGTTATATAATCACCCCAACCATTTTTGATTTTCGATTTCTGATTGTTGATTGAACGCCCAATCAGAAATCAGCAATCCAAAATCCGCAATCCAAAATGCTCCCCCTCCTCCCCGACTTCCGCGTCCGTCAACGCGACTACTTACTTGAGATCATCCGCGCATTAACGCAGCAACTCGATCTCGAAGTTGTTCTGGCGCGCATACTCGAAGCCGCCACCGATATGCTCGGCGGACTAGCGGGGCTTATTGCACTGCGCGATGAAAGCAGCGGCGCATTCCGTGTCGAGATTCAACATCGCGTCACCACAGAATTTGTGCGCCACTTTGATTCGATCTTGCGTGACATCCCCGATCAAGGCGACCCTTCGATCTTTATGATCAACGAGATCGAGCGAAGACTCGTCACCATCGGTCAAACTTTTGATCTGGCTGGCACGGTGGGGTTGCCGCTTCAACTCGGCGACGAGTTACTCGGCGTGTTGCTTGTCTTTCGCGCCTTCACGACTCCATTCACATCAAACGAAAGACAAATTCTGCAAACGTTCACCGACCAAGCGGCGATTGCGGTGAACAATGCGCGGCTCTATCAACAAACACTCAACGAGCGGCGGCGCGTTGACGCCATACTCGAAGGCTCGGCAGATGGCATTGCTATCATGGATGCGACGCACACCATTCAACGGTGGAATCGCGCCTTAGCAAAACTCACAAACATCACTGCCCTCGAAGCCATCGGCGACAATCACGATAACTTGATCAAGTGGGCAAAGCGCGAACCGGGTCCCGATCTGATCGAAGCCGAAGCAAATGGTTGGGGCATCTCATCTATATCGCCGTTATATGTGGAAGGCGATCTGCTTAAGAAAGATGGTCGGGCGGTGGCTGTCGGCATCACCTACGCTCCGATCTTTGATAGCGAGAATCGTTTAGTCAACATCGTCGCCAGCGTGCGCGACATCACAAAATTCCGCGAAGCCGAGCAACTGAAAAGCACATTCATCTCCGTCATCAGCCACGAACTCAAAACGCCGGTCTCGCTCATCAAAGGTTACGCCGGAACATTGCGCCGCGACGACGCCAAGTGGGATTCGAAAACGGTGCAAGAGAGTCTCGCCGTGATCGAAGAGGAAGCGGATCGCTTGACGAACCTGATCGAAAATTTATTAGACGCTTCGCGTTTGCAAGCAGGCGGGTTGAAATTAAACATAGGCGAGATCGCTCTGAACATTATGGCGGAGCAGCTCGCCAAAAAATTTCAAACGCAAACGGGCGCGCATACCTTCGTGGTAAAATTCCCGCCTGCCTTCCCGATCATTCACGGCGACGAAGAACGGTTGCGACAAGTGATGACGAATCTGTTGTCGAACGCGATCAAGTATTCGCCCGACGGCGGATCGATCACGATCAAAGGTGTCGCCGACTCCGATAAAGTAACCATCACCGTCAGCGATCAGGGTCCCGGTCTGCCCGCCGACGAACTACCGCGAGTCTTTGATCGTTTTTACCGCGCGGACACCGCCGCCACCAAACGCGCGCAAGGCGCCGGACTCGGTTTGTATTTAGCCAAAGCCGTCGTCGAAGCGCACAACGGTGAGATTTGGGCGGAGAGCCGACAAGGCGAAGGCGCAGAGTTTAGTTTTAGCTTGCCGAAAGAATAAATTCAATTTCTGATTGAAGATTTCTGATTGCTGATTGAGTTGAGAGACAACCTGCCGGCAATCAGAAATCAAAAATCCAAAATCTAAAATCCAATGTATCAAACCCCCGTCACCTGCCCGCAATGCCGCACACCGTTCAGCGCGAAGATCGAACAAGTCTTTGACGTAGGACGCGACCCCGCCGCCAAACAACGCTTCTTGCGCGGACGCCCCAACACCGTCACCTGCCCGTCGTGCAAATTTCAATCCGCCATCGCTTCGCCGATTGTGTATCACGACCCATCCAAAGAATTGCTGTTGACCTACGTCCCGATGGAACTCGGGTTATCGAACGACGATAAAGAGCGCATGTTGGGTTCGCTCACGCGAATGGTCATCAACAACATCCCTAACGAACAACGCAAAGGATATTTGCTTCGCCCCATCGAGCCGCTCACATTGCAAGGCATGGTGGATCGTGTTTTGGAATCAGACGGCATCACCAAAGAGGTGATGGACGAACAACGGGCGAAGGTCATGTTGATTCAACAATTCGTCACCGCGCCGAGTGAGGAAGCGTTACAAGCGTTGGTCAAAGAGAACGACGCCAAACTCGATTACACCTTCTTCGATCTTTTCACCGCGCTCATCCAAGCCTCTGCCGAGCAAGGGGATCGCGCGGGTATGGAGAAAATGTTGGCGCTGCGCAACAAAATCGTCGAGATGTCATCGCTCGGCAAGCAGTCGGCGGAACAAGCGAAATTATTTGAAGCGGTTGCCAATGAGCTGACGACAATGGGCGATAAGCTGACGCCGGATAAATTTTTCAACATGGTCATTGAGGCGAAAGATGATCAACGACTCACGGCGTTGGTCACGCTCGCCCGCCCGCTCGTGGATTACAACTTCTTCATGAAGTTGACTCAAAAAGCGAATCAAGTTGACGACAAAGAGCGCGAGCGCTTGCAGAAACTACGCGAGATGATTCTGGAAACCGTTGGGCAAGTAGATCAGGTGGCGCAGCAGCAAGGGCAACAAGCCGCCTCTGTCTTGCAAGCGTTGGTCAACGCCCCGCCCGATCAATTGAAGCAGGGGATCATGGAAGCCCTGCCCGCCATTGACAACACCTTCATGGCGATCCTGAATCAAAATTACGAAGCGGCGATGAAGCAGGGCAAAAAAGAATTAGCCGCGCGGCTGAAACAGATCGGCGACCTCATCATGTCCACCATCCGCGATTCGGCGCCCCCTGAGATTAAGTTGATCAACGGACTCTTATCCATTGAAGATGACGAAGAACGGAACGCCGCCATTAAACGCCGCATCGCCGAATTCACGCCGCAAGTGATCGAAGCGATGAAGGGTCTCGAAGAGGAGTTGAAAGCGGGCGACGGCAGACCCGAAGTGGTAGAGCGGCTCGGCAAGGTGCGCGCCGCCGCCGAGAAGGAAGCGATGATGGCGAAGTGGAAGGTATGAAAAAGGAAATGGGGGAAAGAAAAGGAACAAAGGGAAGGGCGCGGCGAGAGTTGCGCTCTTTTGTTTTACAATGTAATCAGGCTGTAAGGATTTTAAATTATATTTTGACGTAGAAAGGTTAGACCAATGAAGAAAATAGTTTTTGTGATCTTAATTGCCGTGACAATGATCGCCGCATGTTCCACACCCCAGCCGACTCTGCCCGCGCCTGTTGTCAGCACCCAAGCGCCCGCGCCCGTTGTCAGCACCCAAGCGCCCGCCATGAGTCAACCCACCTCGGCACCGTCTGTGGTTAACACCGCGCCGCCCCAACCCACAGCAGTTCAACCGGCGAAGCCGATCAGCAAAGAGTTCACACCGAGCGATCCTAAAAGTGTGAAACTTGCCGCAGGCAAGCCGCAACTGGTGGAGTTCTTCGCTTTCTGGTGAAGCACTTGCAAATCAATGATACCCATGGTTCATGGGTTACAAGCAAAGTACGAAAACAAAATTCAGTTTACGTATCTCGACATTGACGATCCGAACACCAGAAGCTTCAAACAAGCGTTGGGCTACCGCGTGCAGCCGCATTTCTTTTTACTCGATGCCAATGGCAAAACGGTGAAGGAGTGGTTGGGACTCGTGCAAGAAAATGATTTCGTAACCGCCTTCGGAGCGTTGGTGAAGTAGAGACGCGGCGATTGAAATCGCAGCAACACAAGGCGAAATCCG
>CAKKQG010000255.1:0-6348 GCA_919901875.1 Anaerolineales bacterium | reverse complement strand
CTGCGCGGATTTCAAACACGCCAGTTTAGCCGCCCACAAGTGGGGCGGCTTCGTGCTTCGCATGTTGGCGCAGATTCATCTGCCGTTGTCGCAAAACAAAAGAGACAGCGCAAGGCTGTCTCTTTTATTTATAGGTGTTCCCCCTTCGGCAATAGCTATCCCCTAAATGATCGCTACTCCCGAAGCGCACCTATGAGGGAAATGTCGAAGTGGAAATGATCTTCTAACAATTCCATCTTAAGGGATTTCGGGCGCGAAGGGAATAGACAAATGTCGTGTTTTCAAAAAACAAAACGGGTTTCGTTGCGAAACCCGTTTTGCGTTCTCATTTGCCCAACCGCTTCTTGAACTCGGCGTTGAGGGCAGGCACAATCTTGAACAGATCGCCCACCACGCCATAACGCGCCAATTTGAAAATCGGAGCGTCTGCGTCTTTATTGATCGCTACGATCAATTTCGACGAGCGCATACCTGCTTGATGTTGGATCGCTCCACTGATGCCGCACGCCACATAAAGATCGGGACTCACGGTGCGACCAGTCTGCCCGACCTGATTCGCGTACGGAATCCATCCAGCGTCCACCGCCGCGCGGCTCGCCCCAAGCGCCGCCCCAAGTGTCTCCGCCAATTCCCGCACCGGCACAAAGCCCTCCGGTCCGCCAACACCGCGCCCGCCGCTGACAATAATTTTTGCGTCAGCCAGACTCACTTTGCCTTCGTCAATGGCGTAACCGCTGACCTTCGTCTCAATTTGATCTTCGCTCAACATCGCGCTCACTTTGTTGATCGATCCACTCTTGCTCGAACTAGGTTCGGGTTTTGGGAAGGCGCGCGGGCGCAGCATGATCATCTGCGGGCGTTTAGTTTTGCACACCACGGTGCTGAGGAGTTTTCCAGCGTAAGCCGGGTGCGTCACATTGACCGCGCCGTCTTTAACCGTCAACGAAATTCCATCGGCGATGACGGACGTGTTGAGATCAACCGACGCCATGCCGAACACATCGCGGGCGCGAGTCGTCGCCGGAGTTAAAACAACATCGGGGCTGCCGCCTTTGCAGGTGGAAGCCAACAACGCGGCGTAAGGCTTCACCCGAAAGTCGGCGAGTGTGGCGTCATCGCACATCGTCACCGAGTCCGCGCCGTAAGTGAACGCTTCTTTAGCAATCGCTTCGACACCGGTGCCAAACACCAACGCCGTCACACTGGCGTTCATCTCGCCTGCTAATTTTTTCGCCGCGCCCAATGCTTCCCACGACGCGGGTAATGCTTTGCCTTTGAACTGGTCTATGTAAACGAATATGGTCATAGTTTTAAGTGTTGAGTTTTAAGTGTTGAGTGATCAGTGGCATCAGCGCATAACTGAAAACTCAACACTCAGCCCTCAAAACTTTTAGATCACTTTCTCCCCAATCAACTTCTCCGCCAACTTCGCCGCGATCTCTTGCGGCGACTCGCCGCCGATGATCTCCACATTGCTCTCGCGCGCAGGCAGAGGATAAATTTCGGGCCAGGTCACAGCCGAACCCGCCGCCCCGACCTCATCGGCTTTCACACCCAAGTCGGCGACACTCCACGTTGGGATGACCGCCTTCGCCGCTTTGCGAATCCCCATGAACGATGGATAGCGCGGTTCGTTAATATCTTTCACCACGCTCAACACGGCGGGCAATTTCGAATCGCAAATCTGTTTGCCCTCTTCGAGTGAGCGCTCGACTTTGATCGTCTTCGCTCCAAAATCAATCGCATCAATCTTGGAAAGATACGTCAGCAGATTCCAATTTAATTTGGCGGCGACAGTTGAAACAGTTAAGCCAGTGTCACCGTCAATCGCTTGCTTGCCGCAGATCACCAAATCGGCGTTGGCTTTTTTAATGGCGGCGGCAAGCGCGGTGGCTGTCGCCGACACATCCGATCCTTTGAGCGCGGGGTCAGAAATCAGATAGGCTTCATCGCAGCCCATGGCTAAACAAGTTTTGAGAGATTCTTTACCGCTCTCGGCGCCCATGCACAGCGCGATGACTTTGCCGTTGTGTTTCTCTTTGAGGCGCAAGGCTTCTTCAACCGCGTACTCGTCCCACGGGTTGATGACGAGCGCGGCATCGCCCCAAGTGACATGCCCATCTTTCACGGCAACCATCGCCGCCGTGTCGGGCGTTTGTTTGATGCAGACGACTATGTTCATTAAAGTGTGACTCCTTTGAAGATGGAGATTAGGGATTAGGGATTGGTAATTAGTAATTGGTAAACAGTTATCAGTTATCAGTGATCAGTTATTGGTTGCGGGCGATTATACAATGATAGAAGCCAGCATTATCAGTGTAGATACTCATAATTGATGGGTGATAAAATGATGAGCGTTGTGAATTGCGATGAGGGAGGCGGTATGGAACTGTCAACGAATACCCAACGAATAAACGAATAGTTGTGCGCGAGCGGAATCATTCGTTTATTCGTTTTTCCATTCGTTGACAAAAAGTCGGGATTCTTATGAAACAAAAACACTCACCCAAAAATAAAGAGACAACAACAAAGAAGAAAATCGCAGGGCGAATCGTTAAACATGAATCACCCGCGAGGACGCGGGCTAAGCGCGTAACGGTTGCCGCGCAATCGAGCGGCGTAAAAATCACGAACAGTAAGGTTGATGTGGATGGCGACATCATTGGTCGTGACAAGATCATCTACGAAGCCGCGCCTGAACAATTTGATTATCTTCACCAACTCCCCTCACCGCCCGCCGACTTCGTTGGGCGCGATGCCGAGTTGAAAATTTTGCGCGAATATGTAAAAGAAGGCGGCGCAACTATTTGTGCCGTGCGTGGACTCGGCGGCTTGGGCAAAACGGCTCTCGCCCTCAAACTCACTAATGAGTTGAAGCAAGATTACCCCGACGCGCAGTTCTATTTCAACTTACAAGGCGCGAGCGATAAACCCCTCTCACCCTCTGACGCACTGGCTCACGTCATCCGCGCCTATCATCCAACGGCAAAACTTCCTGAAAGCGAAGTTGAGTTGCGATCTATTTATCTTTCGGTATTGGATGACAAACGGGCGTTGCTGTTAATGGACAACGCCAAAGATGCGAAACAAGTTGAACCGTTGATTCCGCCTTCAACGTGTTTGTTGCTCGTCACATCGCGCAACAAATTTGTCTTACCCGATATTCGCGCGATTGATTTGGATAGCTTGCCGCTCGATGATGCGAAAAGTTTGTTGTTGCAGATCGCAAAACGCATTGGCAATTACGCTGAAGAAATTGCCGAACTGTGCGGCAGATTGCCTCTCGCCCTTCGCCTCGCTGGTAGCGCCCTTGCCGAACACATTGACCTTGAACCCGCACAATATGTAAAGCGATTGCAAGATAAAAAGAATCGTTTGCAATTGATCGAAGCCTCGTTCTCGTTGAGCTACGATTTGCTGAATAAGAAACAACAAAAGCTGTGGCAGATGTTGGCGATCTTTCCATCATCGTTTGAGGTGATGGGCGCGAGTGCGGTGTGGGGTTTGCAGACCGACGCGGTTTCGCAAAGCGTCCCGCAGCAAAGCGGAGTGGATGAAACCGCGTCGGTCTTAGCACAAGACTCCCTTAGCGACTTCGTGCGTTACAGCATTTTGGATTACGACCCCACCACCAAACGCTACACCTTACACGACCTTGCCAAAGTGTTTGCCGATTCGCGGTTGAGCGAGAAAGAAAAATATGAGGTGGGGTTGAGACACGCAACTCATTACAAAGATGTTTTGTCTTTCGCCAATCAACTTTACAAAAAAGGATTCGAGAATACCAAACGCAGCTTGGATTTGTTTGATGCAGAGTTAGCCAACATACAAGGGGGGCAAGCGTGGGCGAGTGTGAAGGTGAATGAGAGCGATAGGATTGCTGAAGTGTGTAGCGAATATGCAGGGCAATGGAATGTTCTCAATTTGCGACTCCACCCACGCCTATACATCAGTTGGATGCAAAGCGCATTAGTCGCCGCGCGAAAACTAAAAAACAAAAACGCTGAAGGCGTGCATCTCGGCAACTTGGGTGGTGCCTATTCCGCTTTAGGCGAAACGCGCAAGGCGATTGAGTTATATGAGCAGGCGTTAGTGATTGCACGCGAGATTGGCGATAAACGAAATGAAAGCGCGTGGTTGGGCAATCTCGGACTCGCCTACGCTGACTTAGGCGAGACGCGCAAGGCGATTAAACTTTATGAGCAAGATGCAAAGATTGCGCGTGAAATCGGAGATAGACGCGGGGAAAGCAACGCGCTAATGAATATTGGTAATGCACACTTCTCATTAGGCGATATACAAAGAGCTATTGAATATCATGAACAGGCCTTACCGATATTCCGCGCAATTGGTTATAAACTCGGAGAAGGGGACGTTCTCGGCAACTTGGGCGTTGCCTATTCCGATTTAGACGAGACGAGCAAGGCGATTGAGTTTTATGAGCAAACGTTGAAGATTATGCAAGAGCTTGGAGATCGGCGCGGGGAAGGAACTGTTTTATGGAATATGGCTTTGGCATTTGACAAATTAGGGGAGCGCGCAAAAGCGATTGAATATGCCGAAAAGTCGCTGAAGATACGTGAAACGATTGAAAACCCACATGCGGAGAAGGTGAGAAAGCAGTTGGTGGAGTGGAAGAAAAGTTAGCAGCGGAGTTTGTAGCCGCTTCGCGTGTAGCGGATAAGAACGCGCATCCGTTACATCTGTTAAACATCCGTTGCCATTCCTCCTTCATCCTTCATAATTCATCCTTTATAATCCCCTCCATGTCCACCTTCGCAACTGCTTTTAAACTAACCGTCACCTTCACCGTCATCCTCCTCTTGAGCATTCAACCCAACTGGCTACCGTTGCAAAAAGATTTTGCCATCATGCGCGAAGCACAGAAAGCAAGCACGTTCCCCGTGGAAGCGCGCAACGCAGTTTATGATCTGTATGAGCGTCAACCGTGGAATGCAGATCGGGCGGAAGCGGCTGGGTTAGCTGCGCTGGCGTCGAAGGATTACAAAGGCGCGCAAGCTGCGCTGGCGAAGGCGGCATCCCTTAAAGGTTGGAGTCCTGCACTTCATCAGGCGATGGGCGATGCCTACAACGGTCTGGGTGATCGCAAGAAGGCGATCAGCGAATGGGAGACCGCGCTCAAAAGTAAGTTAGATGATCCATCGTTGTTGAGCAAACTTGCCAACGCCTACGAAGCCGAAGCGCGTTACCCCGAAGCCTCTGCCGTGTTGCGGACTCTGGTTGCCCTGCAGCCGACGAATGCTATTGCCCGTTATCGCTTCGGCGTGGTGTTGTCGGTACTCGATCCAGCGCAAGCGGGTTCGCATTTGGCAATTGCCGCCGGCAGCGATCCAAAAATTAAACCTTTCGCCGACAGTCTGATCAAAGCTCTCAACGCCGGGCTCGACACCAAAGATAATTCGATCACGGCGGGCGTGGTGGGGTATACGTTGACCGGTTTACGCGAATTTAAATTAGCCAAACTTTCGCTGACGCGCGCCATTGAGCAACGCCCAAACCAAGCAGACGCTCACGCCTATCTTGGACTCGTCGAAGATCGTTTGGGTAACGACGGCACGTACGCTTACGAGCAAGCATTAAAGATCGATCCCAAATCGAGTCTGGCGCACTATCTCTACGGTCAACATTTTCGGCGTGGCGGAAAAAATGATCGGGCGATCAGCGAATTGAAGACGGCGTTTGATCTCGATCCGTCGAACCCGGCGACATCGGCGGAACTGGGCAGCGCGTATCTCGATAAAAGCGATCTGCAAAACGCCGAAGCGTGGTATGCCCAAGCGGTTCGCATCGCGCCGCAAGAGGCGGAGTTTTGGATTCTGTTGGCGCAATTTTATTTGGATAACGATCTTAAAGTTGCCGAAGGCGGTTTGATCGCCGCTAAACGCGCAGTGGAACTCGCGCCCGACTCAGCGGCGGCGCACGATGTATTAGGTCAGGCGCTGTATCTTACTGCGAAATTTAAAGAATCCGAATCGACTCTGCTCACGGCAAATGCCCTCGATCCCGAATCGGCGCGAGTGTATTTGCATTTGGGTTTGCTTTATATTGAGATGAAGAGACCGACTGAGGCAAAAGCCGCGCTCAACGCCGCCGCCAACTTAGATGCGGGCGGACCGATTGCGGCGCTGGCGTTTAAAGCATTGGCGCGATTAGGTCGGTGAAAACATAATCACGAATATCACGAATGGGCGAATAACACGAATAAAAATATTCGTTACATTCGTTTATTCGAGTCATTCGTGATAAATCGCTTTGCGTTCACGATTCTATATCCTTCTGATTATTTTCCTTACTGCTTGTCAAGGTGAACCGGCAAGCGGCGAAGCG
>CAKKQG010000254.1 GCA_919901875.1 Anaerolineales bacterium | reverse complement strand
AGCGGATGTAACGGATGCAGGCGCGTCCATCCGCTACATCCGATACATAATCCGCTGCCAATTGCCTCACAGCAGAATCAAACTTCAATCGCAAAGAAATGGTGTGGGGCGGATTAGACGGCTTCCTCTTTACATCACATTGCGGTTTACATCTCACCGTGAATCGTCATTCCGCAATCATCATTCTGCATTCCGCATTCGTCTCACCCAATTCCGCATTCATCCTTTTGTCATATCCACAAATGACGTTTGGCACTTGAGAGAGTCGCTTCATCTGCGTAGACTCAAAGCATCAAAGGCAGTGAGGTGATTGCATGGCAGAAGAACAATGGATCACAGTGAAAACAATTTACTGCAAGCAAGCAAAGGAAGAAGCCACGCTTGAATTTTTGGTAGCGCACTCGCCCGAACACATGCCCGATCAGCCGCCGCGCATTCTCGCCCGACGCTGTTCGATCAGCAAAGAGTGTGTGGTCAAAGATGATTGCAACTGCCATTGGACTGGAAGCAACCCTCTGCACGATCCCTTTGATTATGTCTGAAAGAAAGAAGAAAGAAATTCTTTCTTCTCTCCTCTCCTCTTGAAGTAGCTTCGCCTGTCACATCTCCTTCTCTCCTCCTCCAGTGACAGGCGAAGCGCATTTAAAGGAGACAAGTTAACCGCGCTCAACTTACAACTTAATCGCCTTTCCCTTATTTCCCTTATCTCCCCTATTTCCTTTTGCACCATGCACTGTCACTCCACCGTCACCCTCGATCCTAACGCCCCGATCATTTTGATCGGCAACCCCAACGTCGGCAAGAGCGCGGTCTTCGGCGCGCTCACCGGACGCTACGTTGAAGTTTCAAATTTTCCCGGCACCACCGTCGAGATCAGCGCGGGAGCGGTTGACGGCATCCCCTTAATAGATACGCCCGGAGTCAATTCACTTCAACCGCGTTCCGACGACGAGCGAGTCACGCGCAACATCTTGTTAGATCGTCCCCCGCGCGCCGTCATCCAAGTTGCCGACGCGCGCAACTTGCGGCGCAGTTTATTGCTCACACTTCAACTCGCCGAATTCAACGTCCCCTTCATCCTCGATCTCAACATGAGCGACGAAGCGCAAGCGCGCGGAATCAACATTGATGTGAAGAGGCTGTCGCAAGCGTTGGGCGCAGAAATTGTGCAGACCGTCGCCACGCGCCACGAAGGCATGGACGATCTGCGCGCCCGATTCGAATCATCGCGCCCCATCGGTTACCGCATTCATTACGATGGCGCGATTGAAACGGCGATTGAAAAAATATCTGCCCTCATGCCGCAAGATTTAAATGGGGCGCGTGCCATTGCGCTGATGATTCTCGGCGGCGACGATCATCTTCTTCAACGTTATGCCGCCGCGCACGCCGACTCCGTCCGCGATGTGATAGCCGACACTCAAGCCGCATACGATCAACCATTAAGTTACGTCATCACCCAACAACGCTTCACTTGTGTTGACTGCCTCCTCAATCAAGTCATCACTACAAACGGAATACGCAATACGCACTACGCAGAAAATTTCGGCAAACTCTCCGTCCATCCTCTCTGGGGCATCCCCATCCTCCTCCTCGTCCTCATCGGCTTGTATCTCTTCGTCGGAAAATTCGGCGCGGGCGTGTTAGTAGATTTTATGGAGAGCAAAGTCTTCGACGCGTGGCTCATTCCGTTTATCTCGCCGCTCATCAACTTGATCCCGATCCCTTTCATCGTTGATCTGCTCATCGGCGATTACGGATTAATTACGATGGCGCTCTCTTATGGCATCGCCATCGTCATGCCCATCGTCCTCACCTTCTTCATCGCCTTCGGAATTTTGGAAGATAGCGGTTACTTGCCGCGACTCGCCGTGATGTTAGATCGACCTTTCAAAGCAATGGGCTTAAACGGCAAAGCGGTTCTGCCGATGGTGTTAGGTCTGGGCTGCGACACAATGGCGACTCTCACCACGCGCATACTCGAAACGCGCAAAGAAAGAATCATGGTGACGTTGTTGCTCGCGCTCGGTGTGCCATGCTCGGCGCAGCTCGGTGTGTTGCTCGGCATGATGTCCATGCTCTCGCCCTTCGCCATCACCGTTTGGGGAACAGTGATCATCATCACCATGTTCGTCGTCGGCTATCTCGCCGCGCAGCTCATCCCCGGCAAACGCTCCGATTTTATTTTAGAGTTGCCGCCGATTCGCATTCCACAGTTAAGCAACATCGTCATCAAAACAGTGGCGCGGCTCGAATGGTATCTCAAAGAAGTGTTACCTTTGTTCTTGCTCGGCACATTGATCTTATTCGCGCTCGATAAAACGGGTGCGCTGGCTTGGCTCGAACAACTCGCCAGCCCGCTCGTCGTCAGCGGACTCGGTCTCCCCGCGCAAACAACCGGCGCGTTCATCATCGGCTTCTTGCGCCGCGATTATGGCGCGGCAGGTTTGTTTCACTTGGCGCGCGACGGCGTGTTAAACGCAACACAACTTGTGATCAGTTTGGTCGTCGTCACCCTCTTCGTCCCCTGCATCGCCAACGTCATGGTGATCGTCAAAGAACATGGCTGGAAAACGGCGGTGTGGGTTGTAGGATTTATTTTCCCCTTCGCCTTTGGCGTAGGTGTGTTGTTAAATTATGTATTTAAAATTTTAGGTGTGATGTTTTAATCGTAGAGGCGACCCTTGTGGTCGCCCTTGTTTGGCATAACGTTTTGATCGTAGGGGCAACCCTTGCGGTTGCCCATATCGGGCGGGAGCAAGCCCCGCCCCTACGAAAGGCGGCGAATATGATCTGTCCTCTCTGCGGTTACGAATACGACGAAAAGAATCTCTCCTGCCATTCCTCTTGCCCTATGGCAAACGGCTGCGCCATTCTGTGCTGCCCCAACTGCGGCTACCAGATCGTGGATGAATCAAAATCGAGCGTGGCGAGTTGGCTGAGGAAATTATTAAACAAAAACGACCCGAAGGTCGTGAACATTCAAGACATCGAAGTGGGAAAACATCAATGACCGTTTTATT
>CAKKQG010000253.1 GCA_919901875.1 Anaerolineales bacterium | reverse complement strand
CTTCATTCATCATTCTTCATTAAACCTTTACCCCCGCCCGTCAAAGTTTAAAGCCTCCTTGCCGATAACATAAACATAGCGACGAACACTGTCCGCGTCGCACCCAAATCTAAAGGACAGATTAGCCACGCGAGGAAGGATCCTCGCGCCACAGAAAACAAGGAGGTTTTCCATGGCATCAACAGACCTAAGCCGGATAGCCGGCAACATCGGCGCACTCAACGCGCTGTACGCATTGCAGAACGTCAACGCTCAGTTGGCAACTGCACAGACCCGCTTGTCTACTGGCAAACGCATCAACTCGGCCGAAGACGATCCCGCGGGATTTCAATTTGCCTCGAAGTTCCAAGTTCGCTCCGAAGGCTTGCAAGTAGCGATGGACATCATCGGCGACGCCAAGAACATGCTCTCGGTCGCTGAAGGTGGTCAACGCAAGATCAACGATCTGCTCATCAAGATCCGCAACAAATCGCTCGAAGCTGCTTCCGACACCGTCGGCACCGCCGAGCGCACCGCGGTCGCCACGCAGATCGCCGCGTTCTCGAGTCAAATGGACGACATCGTGACTCAGACCACATGGAACGGCAACAAATTGCTCGATGGCACGTTCACCGCCAAGCTCATTCGCACCGGCGTAGACAGCGGCGACACGCTGACCTTCGGCATCAGTACGGACCACAAAGGCGCCACGCTCGTTAGCACCGTGCCGACTGGTACTTCAACAGCCGCCGAATGGGGCACCTTTGCGGACGGTATCAAGACCGACCTTGAGACGGTGGGCACGGCGGTTGCCGGCGTCGGTTCGAACATGGCACGCTTGACGGCGCAAGAAGGCAACTTGCAAGTGCAACACGCCAACACCGAAGCCAGCTACAACCGCATCATGAACGCCAACATGGCGCTGGAACAGGTCAACGCGACCAAGTTCGCTATCTTGCAACAGACTTCAACGGCGATGCTTGCTCAGGCAAACAGTGGTCCGCAGTACGTCCTCTCGCTCTTCCGCTAAACTCCGCGTTTGAGATGACGTCCAACTAACTCGCCTTCCTCCCCGCGCGGGGGAGGAAGGCGGTTTACTTATCTCAGAGTGATCTATGGCTACCACATCCATCAGCAACGTCAACACCTACTTCACCAGTCTCATCAACGATCTGATGGCTGTGGAGCGCCGACCGCTCACCATACTGCAAACACGCAAGACCGATCTCGAATCGAAGAATAGCATCTTCACCGATCTCGGCTCAAAGTTTAGCGCGCTGCAAAGTGTGGTGGATGATCTGAGTGCGGGAAGCGGACTTGCCGTGTTTGATAAACGCGCCGCTACGGTGACGCCGTCAACCGCCAACAAAACCGTTCTCACCGCTTCAGCCTCTAACGGCGCGGCGGCGGCAACCTACACCATTAACGTCGCCGCCCTCGCCGTGCAGCACAGCCTGAGTTCCGATCAACAAAGCAGCGTCAGCCAAGCCCTCAGCTTAAGCGGCACGATCACTCTCGGTGGCACAGCTTTAAACATCGTCGCCGACGACACACTCAACGGCATCGCCAGCAAGATCAACAACGCCAGTTACAGCAACGGCAGTGCCGTCAAAGCCACGGTGATTGATCGCAAACTTATCCTCACCGCAAATGAAACCGGCAACGACCTCAGTGCGAGTGATACGAGCGGAAGCGTGTTGCAAAGTTTGGGCGTGTTAGACGGCGGCGGCGCATTTAAAAACTTGCTCCGCACCAAAAGCGCCGCGTCGTTCACCATCAACGATCTACCGCCGATCAGTTCGGGCAGCAACCAAGGCATCACCGCCATTGGCGGCGTCACCTTTAATTTGGCGGCAGACGCCGCGCTGCAAACAGCCACCATCACCGTCACAGCAGACAACTCAGCCATCCGCACGAAGGCGCAAGACTTCTTAACCAAGCTCAACGATCTCACCACATACCTGGGCGAGAAGAGCGCCATCACCAGCAGCACCAACGATCAAGGCAAAACCACTTACAAGCGCGGGGCTCTCGCCGAAGATTATTCGTATAGCTCGTTGAAAAGCGATCTGATCAACGACCTCTCAGGATCATTTTATGGTTTGCCCAGCGGCGCGCCGACCATGCTCAGCGAGATTGGCATTTCGCTCGACGACAATTTGAAATTCACGGTGACAGATTCGTCGAAGTTGGAGAGCGCGTTAACCACCAACCCTTCGGGCGCGAAAGCGCTATTGCAAAAAGCCGCCGAAAAAGTAGACACGCTGCTTAAGCAATTCAGCGGTTCCAGCGGCACGCTGACCTACAGCCAAAAGTCTGTGACCGACGAGATCGGTTACATCAACGCCGAAGTCGCCGGCCTCAATTCACGATTCGCCGAGCGACGGACATATTTAGAAGATTATTATGCGACTCTGCAAGCGCAAGTGATTAGCAATATTTACTTGCAACAACAACTCAGTTCGTTTGGCTCGTTTAATGTCTTGGGGTAAGGCGAGGAGATTCACTATGAAAATTAATCCTATTACCGGCAATGCAGCATCACCAACCCCTCAGATGATTCAGACGGTGAAGCCGGAAGCTCATACCGCGCCTGCAACCAAAGAGGCAGAAACCCCCAAAGCCGAAATGAAAACCGTTGAAGCCAGTGCGCTCGCTTCTATGTTGCGTGATGTGTCGCTTCACTACCAAGTAGACCCGGAGACGCAGAAAGTAGTGGTCATGCTCGTGGACCGTCAATCTAAAAAAGTGATCCGCACCATCCCGCCGGAAGAACTTCAACAGTTAGGATTGGATCGCACTTTTGAAGGACTGGCGTAGCGAGGGTCTTCTGTAACTACTCACCCAAGAGGATGGAGGGAGGCTCACTCTAATCCGCAGTCAACTTTTTTCTCGCCCCAAACATTTTTCCGCCTATTGGCAAAAGAAAGTTCAACTTCAGAACAATGCCAAAATGCGGATTAGAGACGCAACCTACCACGCCTCGTGAGTAGTTACGATCCATTAGCCCGCGCAGGCGGGCTTCGCTTTATGTTGCCGCGATTTTAATCGCCCGCGTTTACAAATCATTCATCTCCCCCTTACCTCAATTTCATGTGCCTGATTCTATAGATGCCGATAACGCAAGAGCGGAGACATTAAACGATGAATAATCCCTACCATCGCCAAGCAAAAGAATATCGTTATCAAGAAGTCATGGGCGCAAGCTCCATGCGTTTGATCATCATCACCTGCGACGCCGCCATTGCCGCCTGCCATCGCCGCGATCTCGTGGCAGGCACGCGCGCCCTCGCCGTGTTGCGCAACAGTTTGAACTTTCAATACGCCGAGATCGCCAACGGGTTGCTCGCCCTGTATCTGTGGTGCGCCGATCTATTGCGCGAAGAAAAATGGGAAGAAGCCATCACGATCCTTGCCGAACTACGCGGCGCATGGGCACAAGCCGAGCAACAAATGGCAGCCGCCAACAATGCAACAACCGTTGCCGCGCCCAAAACATTTAAGCTGGAGACGGCGTCTTACTAGATCGGAGTCACCACTCAGCCATCCGTCATTGCGAGCGCACTTCGCGGAGCGGAAAGCAATCTCGGTCGCGCTATGAGATTGCTTCCCGAAGGCTCGCAATGACGCTGAGCAGTTGCATAAAAATTTCATAGCGCGCGTCCCAATTTAGCATAAACGCGATTCACGTTTATGCTACTTTCGTTTTATACGAACTTCATCCTCGCTTCACCTGCCACTTACTGCCCCGCCCTCAAGTCCAGGCTACACTGTTTACAACCTAAAACCTCGTAGAAGTTTCCGATACGGTTTGCATGCCTACTTCGATCTCTCCACTCTCATCACTCGATCCAACCTCAAGCACGCTGACGACGAGCAACAGCTTGTTGGGCAACGATGCGACGATAGCCGCCTTTGCGATGATGTTGGCGAAAGCCTTGATGTGCTGCCGCATGGCGCAAGAGATCAAACAAACAGCGGCAAGCGGCAAGCCCGCCGTCAACGAGTCGCCCGTGATCGAAAACTCTCCTCTCACTGCAAATCAGTTCGCGCCCAACATCGCCACGAAAGCCTATCAAACATCGGGCGGATGGAAATTCGATCCGGTCTACATTCCGGCTGGAACAAAAGTGACGACGAACAACACTGAAGCGGCAGCCACTACATCAACGGTGACGCCGCCAACGGCGGCACTCCAAACCGCGTCGCCTGCACCGGGCGTGAAACAAAGTTCAACGGTGACGCCGTCAACGGCGGCAACACCATCGGACTCCCTTCAACATCTCGCGGCGTTCCCTCGCCCACAAAACGACAACGGACGCGGCTTGCATTGGGTGCCGATCACTTCATCCACACCGGCAGTCGTGGAGCGATTTGTGGATGAAGCTAAAAAGATGAAAGCCAAATGGGTCACGCTCCTCAACGAAGGCGCCGATCCATACCACAATGATTATTTGGTAGAGAAGTTAGTGAGCAACGGCATTGAGCCGGTAATGCGCGTCTATACCTCGGGCGTGCAACCTATCCCCGGCGATCTGGGAGCGATGGTAAAACACTTCAGCGCCAAAGGCGTAAATTATTTTCAACTCTATAACGAACCCAACCTCACTCTTGAAAACGATGGTCGCCAACCGGACGTGAAGCGTTACGTGGATTTGTGGCTGCCGGCCGCCAAGACGGTGATCGCTAATGGCGGGCTGCCGGGTTTAGGCGCGTTGGCTCAGAACGGCGCGATAGACGACATGGAATTTTTGCGCGCGACGTTACGCGAAATTAAAGCGCGTGGCGAAGAAAACGTTTTGAAAAAATCGTGGCTCGCCGCGCACAACTATCTTGGCGATAAAACTCTCAAGGACCCCGACGGGCTGTTGAGCGTGCAGCAGTACAACACCATCATCAGCGGTGAGCTGGGTTACGCCATGCCGATCATCGGCACCGAGGGCGGCAGTTTTATCGGCGGCGACTTCACCGAAGCCAAACAAACGCAATCGGTTGTCGAGGCGATGCGCTACATGCAAACTGCGCGCGAACCTTACAACTTCGCCTACACCTATTGGGTCATCGCCAACGCGCTTGGCGGCGGACACGATGGCGCGTGGGAACAGCAAGCACTGTTTCAGGCAAATCATATAAGTCCGATAGTGGATGCCCTGAGTAAAACTTAAACGTATTGCGTATTACGTATTCCGT
>CAKKQG010000252.1 GCA_919901875.1 Anaerolineales bacterium | reverse complement strand
GATAACTGAAATGAAAATATCTAAACAAATTTTGTCGTTCACGTTGATCGTGATCACTTCTTCACTCTTGTTTGTGCCAATGATGTTAGCGCAAGCGCGTGATTACGATCCGATGGACGATCCGGCTTATGGGTTTATTCCGCCGAGCTATTTCACACAGATCGCGGCGGCGACACCGCCCTCTGCGGCGGCAACTAAAGTGGCGGCACTCCAAACTGCGTCGCCGTTGGCGACCGGCGCGGCGTTGAATGTGCCGCAGGTGAATCTAACCGTCAGTGCAAGGGCGCGCGAGATTTATCAAACCGGTTTGAAGCTGGGCAACAATGCTAAAGCGTTTTCAAAAGTGGGCGATTGCATGTCTACCACGCCCTTCTTCTTAGTGTCATTTGACAATTCCAAGCAGTATCGCCTGCCGCAGAATTTAGTTTCACTGCAAGAGACGGTGGACAACTTTAGCGGATCATTTTCGCGTTCCAGCGTGGCGGCGAAAGATGGTTTTAGCGCGGCGTCATTGCTCAACCCGCGTTGGGCAGACCCTAATGCCTGCGGACGGACTGAAGGTCCACTGGATTGCGAACTGCGGATCAACAAGCCTAGTCTTGTGATTGTCAGCTTGGGGACGAATGGAATTTGGTTGACGGGCGAATCGTTTGAGGACTACATGCGCGAGTTGTTGAACATGATGATCAAGCGCGGCGTTCTGCCGATCCTCAGCACCAAAGGAGATAACGTGGAAGGCGATGGTCGTTTCAATGCTATTCTGATCAAGTTGGCAAAGGAATACGATCTGCCGTTATGGGATTATTGGACGATTGCTCAAGCCTTGCCCAAGAGCGGCATCACCGATGGGCAATACCAAATGGAGTGGGCGCCGCCAATTTTTGATGACGGACTCAAGACAGGTTGGCAGCTGCGGAATCTTTCAGCATTGCAGGCATTAGATGTCGTGTGGCGAGGGGTGAAGTAAATGTCACTGGCACAACGACAATTTATTTTTTATGTAAGCCTGATCGGTTTGATCGGGAGTATCGGTCTCGTCCTTGTGTTTTTGTGGTTCCGTTATGGTCCACCCTCGGCAAACCAGTTTATGAAGGGCGTATCGTATACCACCTGGTCGCGGCAGGCCTACGCCTCAGCCGAATCGGATGCGACGCTCTCGCAAGTGATCAAGCCGATGGGCGTGACGTGGGTTTCGATCATTGTCACCTGCTATCAAGAGAAAGCCTCATCGCGCGACATCAATTGCGGCACCAACAATACGCCGACGGATGAATCGCTCAAGCACGCCATCCAATACGCGCGTCGGCAAGGGATGCAGGTGATGCTTAAGCCACACATTGATCTTGCCAACGATAAGACTCATTGGCGGGGTGATATTGAATTTGGAACTGACGACGCTGCGTGGCGTATCTGGTTTGAGAACTATACACGGATGATCACCCGTTACGCGCAACTGGCACAGGATAACGGCGTGGAGTATTTCGTCGTCGGCACCGAACTGCAAGGCACGTCACAACGCGGCGATCAATGGCGGGCAGTGATTAAAGCAGTGCGCGCAGTGTATAAAGGTTCTTTGACTTACGCCGCTAACGTGGAAGAGGAACATGCTATTACATGGTGGGATGCGTTGGACGCGATTGGGATTGACGCTTATTATTCGCTGACCCCCAGCAACGATCCGACTCTTGCCGATCTCAAAGCGGCGTGGTCACCCATTGCCGATGATCTTGAGCAGCTCTCGCAAAAGTGGAATCGCCCGATCATCTTCACCGAGATCGGTTATCGCAGCGTCAACGGAGCGAATAAGAATCCGTGGGACAGCGGCATGAGCGGCACGGTAGATTTACAAGAGCAGGCGGATTGTTATCGCGCGGTGTTCGAAGTGCTTAAAGATAAATCGTGGTGGCGCGGCGCGTTTTGGTGGAATTGGGAACCCGATCCGACGATGGGCGGAGCGCGCGACGCCGGTTACACCGCCAACAACAAACCGGCGGAGGATGTTCTTCGACTTTATTACGGCGCGTCGCCACGGGGGAAGTGATCCCTTACTTCAAAACATTCCTCCACACCGCATCCAACGCCTGCAGCGCAGTTAAATTCCTCATTGACATTCCATATCTTAAATTCTCCGGTGTGAAGTCTGTTGAATACAAAAGCCACGAGGGGTGGATGCCGTCATTGCTCATTCCTTGGTTCGGTAATCCTTGCAGAGACGCCCAGAAATCCCACAACGGAACATCGTACTCGCGCGCCAGAGATCGGGTGATGGTGTTGAAGATCAGAACGCGCGCCGCTTCATTCTCACTGCGCTGAAGTGGCGGAATGGTGCTGACCACCGGCACGACACCCATTTGCATCGTGGTCTCGATCACCTGCCGCAAACCTCTCTCGAACGTTCCGGTGGTGTTACCCGGCACATCGTTGGTGCCGAGCATGATCAGTGCCACCGCCGGTCTCACCACGCGATACTCACACATCAGCGGTGTTTCGTTCGCGCCACACAGTCCTTTGTTGGCGTTGGCGATCGTGACCACGGAATAAGCCGTCCATCCTGTATCGGCGGCAAGCGAGGTATTGGCAAACGAATTGCCGTCACGGGCGATGTCTTGCAAATAATAGTTCACCACCGGCGACAGGTCTTGCTGATAACTTCGTAAATTGTATTGTTTGATTCCGATGCCATATAAAAATGCGCCGGAGATGGTGATGCTGTCGCCCACTTTTGAAAATACGTTGACGCGGTTTCCGATGCTGCGCCCGCCGAGATAAATTTGACGCGAGGTATCACTGATGCCGGAGATGAACGGATATTTTTCCGACGACTGCGGCGGCGGCGCAGTGCCGATGGCAACTGCCGTGGGCAGCCTCACGACGGTAGAGGTCACCACGCTCGTTTGCCCGGTGATCGGAACAAAAGCAATGTTGAGCTGAGTCCGCACCCATTGCGCCGCGACCCATCCCCTTTGTTCGTTGGGAGCGATGACTTCAAGCCACACGCTGTCGCGCGAGCGTCCAACGATCCTTAATGGCGTCAGCGGAGTCAACATCATGATCACGGTTTCGGCTTCGCTCGGTCCGCGCCGCATACGCAGTGCCGCCACTTCGGGCGCGACAAACGACGCTGTTTGGTCGAGCGACGGCGTAGAGGCTGCCACGCGCTCCGTTGCAGGTATAATCAGCGTCTGCCCAACCAAAAGTCTATCGGGGTTGATGCCGGGGTTGGCTGTGATGATCGATTCGAGCGTGATGTTAAATTTGGCGGCAACGCCCCACAATGTATCGCCCGCGACCACTTTGTAATTGAAGTGTGATGGTGTGGGCGTGCGCGGCGCGGTTGCCGACGTGGTGGGTGAGGCGACGACAACTTTGGGCGGTGGTTGGGTGGTGGGCGCGCTGACGGCCGGCGTTGAAAAAAATAAGTCCGGCACAAGCGTGGCATAAAAGGCAGCAACAGAAATGATGGCGCATAACAGAGCGCAGGCGGCAACTTCAAAGACGATTAACAGCGTTAATTGACTACGGTTCTTCATACTGATATTCTACATGACTCGACGATTCGCTCGTTTGACTTTAGCAAATTTATTTTTCATCATGATCATCTTCGGCGGCGCGATGATCTTTTTTTCGCTTTCCTCACAAGCGGATGCGACGGCGGTTGGGGCGATGCCGACGATTGCTTCATTTGATGTGACTCTGATTCCGACTCGTGCCGAAGTGACGCCGCCAACCGCCGCGCCGCCGACTGCGGTTCAACCGACTCAAGCCGTGGCGCAGGTGGTGGCGGCTGCCGCAACCCCGATCACATCTTGGCAAGAGTTGCCGGTGATCCCAACCATCAGTGAGCGCACCAAGCAGATTTATTTAAATGGTCAGCAAGCGAGAGGCAACACGCCGAGAGCATTTTCAAAAGTGGGCGATTGCGAAAGTTCGCCGAGTTGGTTCTTGGGTGATTTTGATAAAGGAACGACCTATTTTAATTTGGGCGATTATAAAAATTTGCGTCAAGTGATCACCAACTTTCAAGGGTCGTATGCGCGGGTGAGTCTCGCCGCCAAATCGGGTTTCAGCGCGGCGGCGGTCTTCGCGCCGTTGTGGGCGAACCCCGAATTCTGCCGCACGAACGAATCGCCTTTGGCATGTGAGTATCGTTTGCATAAACCGAGCTACGCTTTCATCATGCTCGGCACCAATGATTATTTGCAGCCCACCGCCTTTGAAGATCAACTGCGCTCCATCGTGCGTTATTCGATCAATAACGGCGTGGTGCCGATCTTGGCGACCAAAGCCGACAACCTTGAAAAAGATAACAGCATCAACGCCTCTATTGCCAAAGTCGCTATCGAGTTCGACGTGCCGTTGTGGAATTATTGGGCGGCAGTTAAAGACTTGCCCGGCAACGGCTTACAAGAGGATAAAGTGCATCTGACGTGGGGACCGAATCAGTTTGATGACCCCGCCAACATGAAGAAAGCCTGGCCCACGCGCAACCTGACCGCGCTTCAAGTTTTAGATGTGGTGTGGAAGGGAGTTACTCAGTAGGCTTGCATTTGTTATAAAACGTATTGCGTATTTCGTATTCCGTGATGAGTGAAACGTGATGCGTATCAGCGTCATTGCGAGGAGCGTTCTGTGCGACGAAGCAATCTCAAGGCGCGACCGAGATTGCTTCGCAAAGACTTGTCCTGAGCGAAGTCGAAGGAACGCTCGCAATGACGGAGTGGCTGAAATCCTTGACGGCCTAAATTGCGAACAAACAGAGCAAGATTTTTCAGGT
>CAKKQG010000251.1 GCA_919901875.1 Anaerolineales bacterium | reverse complement strand
ATTCCTCAATGTAGTGACTCGTCGCCCTCGACAGATCAGTATAAATCCCTCGGCGGTGTTCGGGGAGAATTTCGGCAAGGCGATACATCGCTTCGTCGGTCATCTGCTTCAAGGCTTCACGCGGCAAGCGTCCGCTGATCGGTTTAAAGCGAAATGGTTTGCCTACCTTGAATCGCGCGCCGGGTTCTTTCCAACGATTGAGGTTAAATGTAGGGAAGCCGCGCGAGCCTTCGATGGCTACGGGAATGATCGGCGCGCCGGATTTGTGGGCGAGATACGCAATGCCCTCTTTGGCAGATTGCAGTGACGGCTGCCGCGTGCCTTGCGGCGCCACCAAAACGATCTCGCCCGCTTTCAACACGGCGAGCGCTTTCAACAACGCCTCCCGATCCGCTTCACCGCGCCGCACCGGGATCACATCCCACAGCCACGGAAAGATTCCCCAGATGGGAACCCAATACACTTCGGCTTTCGCCATCGGCACAATGTTGCGCGGCAAGTTACCTAACACCACAATCGGATCAATGAGAGCGATGTGATTGATCATCAAGATCGCCGCACCCGTCTTTGGCAAATTCTCCAAACCTTCGATCTGATCAAATTCAATCTTCGCCAAAACACGAAAACCTATATTCGTGATCGCCCAACGCAGCACGCGGCGCACCGATTCGTGTTTCGCGTGATCATACTCGCGCACACGTTGGCTGACCGCTATGGGTGGAGTGCTAATCACTTCCTCAGGCATACACACCTCGATACTCAACCGGCAACAGCTCGGCGATACGCTTCATGATCAACAACGTGCATTCTTCCAAGTGATGATGACGATCATCCCGACTCGTGGATGGGAGCGGCGGCAATTCAAACGGTTGACCGATCTTCATCGTCAAACGGGGACGCCGCCACCGTTTCCAATGATCGGTCACCGCTTCCGTACCGGTGATCCCCACCGGAACGATCTTCACATTCGCTTTAATCGCCATATACGCCGCGCCCGGTTTCGCTTGCTGCATCCCGGGTTTGCGTGAGCGCGTGCCTTCGGGCATGATGAACACCGGACGATTCGATCTAAAGATTGATAAGGCTTTCTCTAACACGGCCCGATCATATTCGCCGCGATGCACCGGCACCGGACCATATAACCGCATCAGGAACCCGGGGAAGAGAGTCTCCATTTGATTCGCGGCGGCAAGCCCTTCGGGGTGATGAGGCCAAAGAAGAATCGTCATCGCCGGATCCACGGTGGCAAGATGATTCGCCACGATCATGTACGCGCCATAGTGCGGCACATTCTCTAACCCCTCAACTGTGGGGCGTGTGAGCAAATACAGCAGCCCGCGAAAGAACGGCACGCCAAAGAAACGGGCAATGCGGTTGAAGAGCGGCGGGCGAAATTCCATCGAATTAAACGCTCACTGGTTTAAACGATTTCACCACCGACAACAACTTCGTCGCCGACTGTTCGATGTTCAATCCGGTTGTGTCTACAATCAAGGCATCATCTGCCGGTTTCAGTGGCGCGTGTTCACGATGCGAATCAAAATGGTCGCGCTCACGAATTGAGGAAAGGATGTCTTCGAAAGATCGCTTCACACCGCGCGCTTCAAGTTCGGCGTGGCGGCGGCGCGCGCGTTCTTCGGGTGAGGCGATGAGATACAGTTTGAGATCAGCATCCGGCAGCACCACCGTGCCAATATCGCGCCCTGCCATGATCACCCTGCCGCGCTTGCCGATCTCGCGCATCTGCGCCGTCAACACTTGGCGCACATGCGAATACGCCGACACTTGCGACACATTGGCATCCACTTCACTTGAGCGAATATCCCACGTCACATCGTTCCCATCGAGCATGATAGTGGATTGCCGACCATCGTTAAATGAGATGGGCATGACATCGATCTTAACAACATCGGCGATTTGATTCACTATCAACTCATTTGTAACCTTCGCCTGACGTTGAAGCACTGCCAGCGTCACGGCGCGATACATATTTCCGGTGTCGAAGAAAAGATAATTGAGATAACCGGCTAACAACATTCCGATGGTAGATTTTCCGGCAGAGGCGGGACCGTCGAGGGCGATGATGGAAGGGAGCATGGGTGAGAGATTAGATGTTGGAGGTTGGATGTTAGAGATTGGAGATTGGAGATTAGCGTCTGAATTTTGAAGTTTGCGGCTTTGAAATTTTGGATGCTTCGCGTGGAATTTGGGATTTGGGATTTGGGGTTTTTGAGATTTGGTCTTTGGTCTTTTGGGATTTGAAATTCGTCTTCGCTCCCGTCTCGCTCATCAGCGCGCGTAATTCTTCGCTAGTGAGATGACGCCATTCGCCCGATTTAAGTGCACCGATGACCAACCCGCCCATCCGCACCCGAATCAAACGCGCCACATGCAAACCCAAACTTTGAGCAATACGTCGAATCTCATGCTTCTTCCCCTCGCGCATGATCACCCGCAGCCATGTGCCTTCGCCTGATCTCTCTAGCACATCTACTTTAGCGGGCGCGGTGCGTTCACGCTTGCCATTCTCGTCTTCGATCACCACGCCACGCTGCCAAGCATTTAATGATTCTTGATCGACGTTGCCCAGAACCGAAATTCTATATTCTTTATCGTGACCATAGCGCGGGTGTGTGAGTCGATTCGTCAGATCGCCATCGTTGGTCAGCAAGATCAAGCCTTCGCTTAACGCATCCAGCCGCCCCACCGGATACAACCGCTGGCTCAACGGCACAAGGTCGCGCACCGTCCGACGATCCCCTTGCGCGTCAAGCGACGATACAACGCCACGCGGTTTATACAACAAGACGTAAGTTAATTTCTCGGGAGCGATGGGTTCGCCGTCGAGCGTCACCGCATCGGCGGCGAGATCGGCTTTGTCGCCGAGCTTCGCCACTTTGCCGTTGACGCGGACTCTTCCAGCGATGACCATCTCTTCGCACGAACGGCGCGATCCGAAACCGGCGGCGGCAAGTATCTTCTGTAATCGTTCAGTGCTCACAACATACCTCACAATACTAAAATCGAATTAAATTATTTAACGCCAATCATCATATCATAGCAAAAACATGCCGCTACATATAATAGAAACAGAAGCGATCATACTACGAAAAATTATCTTCGCCTTGCCTCTCCTCTCACTTCAATCTATACTCTTAGCCGCAAGTGGGGAAACAATTCCCACGAAAGTAAAACCTCATGCCCCGCCCTTCTGCTTCTAACGGTCATCTCGATATTAAAACGCTTGAAACGTGGTTGTGGGATGCCGCCTGTTCGATTCGCGGTGCACTGGATGCGCCCAAATTTAAAGATTACATTCTGCCGCTCATCTTTGCCAAACGACTCTCGGATGTGTTCGACGATACCATCGCCAACTTCCGCAAGACCTTTCTGCCCGAATTGCAGGAATTGTTTGTGCAGATATTACTCTTAGCGCAAGCCGCCAAGGTTTTCCAATTAGGTAACATCAGTTTGGATGGCAGCAAGATACACGCCGATACTTCCAAGAGCCATGCCGTCAGTTACAAACGGTTGCTTGAGTTAGAAACGCACCTGCGCGACGAAGTCAGGAAGTTATTGACGTTAGGAGAACGCGCCGACCAAGGGGAAGTGTCGTTACCGGAAGGATTGAATGTGCAACAAGAGTTAGCGCTTCGCCAAGGGCGGCTGGTCAATTTGGCGAAAGCTAAAACTGTGTTGGAGGCTCGCGCTGCCGAGCGCGACGCCGCTGAAAAAGCAGTGTATGAAGCCAAACTTCGTGAGCGCGAAGAGAAGACGCGGCAGACGGGGGGCAAACCGCGCGGACGCGAACCGAAACCACCACAAGCGGGACCCCGCGATAAAGACCAGTATAACTTCACTGACTCCGATTCGCGGATCATGAAGAACAGCACCAACGCCGGTTTTGAGCAACATTACAATGCGCAAGTCGCCGTCGATCAAGAGTCGTTGCTGATCATTGCCAACGCTTTATCGAATCATCCCAACGACAAAGCGGAAGCGGAGTCAACCTTGGACGCCTTGTCTCCTGAACTGGGGCAAGCAACGGGCGTGGCGATGGACAATGGCTATTGGAGTG
>CAKKQG010000250.1 GCA_919901875.1 Anaerolineales bacterium | reverse complement strand
GCAACTATACGCCTTCAATGTGCGTCATCCCATCCCCATCGTTCCTATCCCGTTGCGCCGAAGAAACAGAGGTCGCCCTTGATCTCAACGCGACCTTGCACGCACTTTATGAACGCGCCCGTTTTGATCTACGGTTGAATTATTCGCAACCGCCTACGCCGCCGTTGCCTGATGAGGATGTGAGGTGGGCGAATGAGGTGGTGCAGAGTGCGAGAGGGGAGAAGTGATTTTGATTTCAATTCATTTCCACGCTTCGATCTTCTGCGGTAAGATTCTCTCATGCCAAAATTTGAACTGACCTCTGACTTTAAACCTACCGGCGATCAACCCGAAGCGATTAATAAACTTATTGAAGGACTCAGCAAAGGCTATCGCAATCAAGTTTTGCTGGGGGCTACGGGAACCGGCAAGACATTCACCGTTGCCAACATCATTCAACACCTTCAGCGCCCCACCCTGATCATGGCGCACAATAAAACATTGGCGGCGCAGCTCTATGCCGAGTTCAAAGATTTCTTCCCCAAGAACGCGGTAGAGTATTTCGTTTCGTATTACGACTATTACCAACCCGAAGCCTACGTTCCCAAACACGATCTGTTCATCGAAAAAGAAACGGCGATCAACGAAGAGATCGAGCGCCTGCGGCTGGCGGCAACCACGGCGATGATGAGTCGCAAGGACGTGATCATCGTCGCTTCGGTATCGTGCATCTACGGTTTGGGATCGCCCGAAGCGTTTGGCAAAGTGGTGATCGAATTGAAAGCGGGCGAATCGATTCGGCGTAATACATTATTGCGGCGACTCGTAGAGATTCATTACACGCGCAATGACACCGAACTTAAACTCGGCACATTCCGCGTGCGCGGCGACACGCTGGAAGTGATGCCGGCATACGAAGAAAAAATCTATCGCATTGATTTCTTCGGCGACGACATTGAGCGCATGTTGGAGATTGATTACGTGACGGGCGAAGTATTGAACACGCGCGACGAACTCAGCATCTATCCGGCGCGGCACTTCATCACCGAAGAAGAGAAGATGAAGAAAGCAATCACCGATATTGAAGCCGAACTTGAAGAACGGATAAAATATTTTAAAGCGCAAGAGATGTATCTCGAAGCACAGCGCATCGAGCAACGCGGACGTTATGATTTAGAGATGATGAAAGAGGTCGGATATTGTTCGGGCATCGAGAATTATTCGCGGCATATGGATCAACGCGCGCCGGGCTCGCCGCCTTGGACTCTGGTGGATTACTTCCCGCCCGATTACTTGTTAGTCTTAGACGAAAGCCACATGACTGTGCCGCAGATTCGTGGGATGTTTGGCGGAGATCGTTCACGCAAAGAAGTGTTAGTGCAATACGG
>CAKKQG010000249.1 GCA_919901875.1 Anaerolineales bacterium | reverse complement strand
TATGACTCTTGGAACTGAATCAAACCCGCTGCGCGTCGCCATCATCGGCTCGGGACCCGCCGCGTTTTACGCCGCCGATCATTTAATCTCGCAAGCGAATCTGGTGATCGAAGTAGATATGTATGATCGTTTGCCCACGCCGTTCGGGTTAGTGCGTGGCGGCGTCGCACCCGATCACCAAAAGATCAAATCAGTCACAAAGGCTTACGACAAAGTGGCGGCGAAACCGCGATTCCGTTTTTATGGCAACGTGGAGTATGGATCACATCTCAAGTTAGATGATCTCAAACAGCACTATCATCAAATTTTATTTTCAACCGGCGCGCAAACAGATCGCCGCATGGGAATCCCCGGTGAAGATTTAAAAGGGAGTCACCCTGCCACAGAATTTGTGGCGTGGTACAACGGGCATCCCGACTACCGCGATTTGAACTTTGATCTCTCTGTCGAGCGTGTCGCCGTCGTGGGCGTGGGCAACGTGGCAATTGACGTCGCCCGGATTCTGTGCCTGACCCCAGCCGAACTCGCCAAAACCGATATTGCTGATCACGCTTACGAAGCGTTGAGCAAGAGTAACGTGAAAGAAGTATATTTGCTTGGACGACGCGGACCGGTGCAAGCGGCATTCACTCTGCCCGAAATTAAAGAGGTGGGCGAGATGGAAGACGCCGACGCCATCACCCTGCCCGACGAAGTGGTGATTGACGACTTGAGCCAAGCCGAGTTGGAGAAGAGCGAGCGCGACAATCAAAAGAAAGTTGAAGTGATTAAAAGCTACGCCGGAAAACAACCGACAAAGTCACGCAAACTTTTCGTGCGCTTTTTGGTTTCACCAACGGAACTTGTGGGCGATGCCAACGGCAAAGTAGCAAAGATGAAGTTAGTTAAGAATAAATTGGTCGCCGACGACAAGGGCAACCTCAGCGCGAAGGCAACCGACAAGACAGAAGAATTAAATGTCGGTCTGGTGTTTCGTTCCGTCGGGTATCGTGGTGTGGCTCTACCCGATGTTCCATTCAACGACAAAGGCGGAACGATCCTCAACGATAAAGGTCGGGTGATCGATTCAAACAAACAACAGGTCGTCGGTCTCTACGCTTCTGGCTGGATCAAGCGTGGACCGAGCGGCGTGATCGGCACCAACAAACCTGATTCAGTTGAAACGGCGAACATGATGATCGAAGACGCGCTGAAGGGCGTGGCGTTAAATCCGGCGAAGGCAAAGGCGGCGGAGGCCGAAGCCTTAGTGAAATCGCGCCAACCAAAATTTTTCACATATTCTGATTGGCAAAAGCTAGATCAGATCGAAGTTGAGAATGGAAAAAAAATTGGCAAGCCGCGAGTGAAGTTTACCAAGGTGGAGGAGATGGTGAAGGCGGTTGGCAAGTAGGGCAATGGACAAAACGCCGAAGGTCAAATGACCTTCGGCGTTTTTGTTGGCGGGTGGTTTATAATGCAGAAAAGGAGTCTACCATTATGACTACCAAAGAAATACTCTTCCGTGAGATCAGCAAATTAAGCGAGGCGGAGGTGGAGGATTTATATCGCGTCGTGAAAGACTTCCTGCGCGCCAAAGCTCGCCCGGTCAAGCGCAAAAACGGTATTATGGCAAAACTGAAGCGAGTCAAATTCCGCGCACCTGCGGACCTTTCGCGCGATCATGATCTTTATGTGATCGGTGAGAAACATGCTTGAAAAAGTTTTTGTGGATACGATGTTTGTGCTTGCGCTCGCCAACGAAAACGATCCTTATCATGCCCAAGCAGTTAAGTTGGCTGACGATTACGACGCAGAGCAATATGTGATCACTGACGCTGTGTTGTTAGAAGTTGGAAATGCACTATCACGACAACACAGACGCGAAGCGGCGAAATTGATTGAATACTTTCTTTCGACGGACGATGTCGAAGTCGTGAGGCTGACTCCTGAAATGCTCGAGGAGGCACTGGCACTCTATAAAAAATATCTCGACAAGACTTGGAGCTTAGTAGATTGCATCTCATTTGTGGTAATGAAACAGAAAGGCATTCGCCTTGCGCTAACATTTGATCAGCATTTCAAGCAAGCCGGTTTTCGCGCGTTGATGCGCGAATAGTAAAACAGGACGCCGCGTCAATTGACGCGGCGTTTTTATTGATTTTCTCATTGTTTCGTCGTTCATTGTTCATTATAATCTCTCTATGCAGCTACTCGCGGTGGACATCGGCACAGGGACGCAGGATATATTTCTCTATAACCCCGAACTCGATATTGAGAACGGTCTCAAAATGGTGATGCCGTCACCCACTATGATCATTCACAACAAAATCCGCCATGCCACCCGCCGCGGCGATTCGGTTTTACTCACGGGTTACATGATGGGCGGTGGACCCAGCCAGTGGGCGGCGCGCGATCATCTCAAAGCAGAATGTATTCTCTTTGCCACAGTAGATGCGGCGCGCACCTTCAACGATGATATGGATTATGTGCGAAATGAAATGGGCGTGACCATCGTTAGCGAAGATGAAGCGGATGCGTTACGTGGCATCACTCGAATCGAGTTGAAAGATTTTGACATGGTCGCGCTGGCGGCGGCCTTTGCTTCTTTCGATGTGCAACTTAATCCCGATGCCATCGGTGTTGCCGTCTTTGATCATGGCGACTCGCCGCCTCATTATTCCGACAGACAATTTCGCTTCGACTATCTCGATCAGCGAATCCGCGAATACAATAATCTTGCGGCGTTTGCCTATCTCTCAACAAACATTCCAAAGATCATGACGCGCTTGCAAGCCGTTGCGAATTCGTATCAGGGTGACGCGCCGCTGGTGGTGATGGACACCGCGCCCGCCGCCGTATTAGGTTCCATGCTCGATCCGGTCACCGCGCGCAATGACCGCCTCATCTTTTGCAACGTCGGCAACTTTCATACACTCGCCTTCCGCATGGAATCCAATCGCATCAGCGGAGTCTTCGAACATCACACCGGCGAGATTGATTTGAAAAAACTTGATTCGTTGATTGATCGACTCGCCGATGGATCGCTCAAACACGCCGATGTGTTTGACGATATGGGACACGGCGCGCTACTTTATTCTGAAACGCCCCTGATGACTCCTGCGGTGGTCGTCACCGGACCTCGCCGCGCCCTGATGCGCGAATCCAAACATCAACCTTACTTCGCCGTCCCCTTTGGCGATATGATGATCGCCGGATGTTTTGGTTTGCTGGCGGCGATGGCAGATACGATTCCGAATCAAGATGTGCGCGATGCAATTCGCAAATCGTTACACACCCCTAGCGGCAAGCCGCCGTGGGAACTTGTGTAGAGTCATCTCAACCAGAAAATGGAGATCACTATGAATCGCTTTCTCTCTCTCTTACTCGTTGCCGCCATCACACTGTTAGCCTGTAGCTCGGTGACAGAATTGCAACAAAATGCGCCGCCGCAACTGCAAAGCATTGTTGGCACACCCTTGCCCACTGTCCCGCCTACGCCAAGCAACGCCGAGCGTCAATTAAAAATCTTGGATGAGATTTATTCATCAGTGAAAGATCAATACGTCCTCACCGATTACGGCGGCGTGAAGTTGGATGATCTCAAAAAAGATTACGAAACAAAAATCAGAGCGGGCATGAACAACACTGATTTTGAAAAGGCAATGCAAGAATTTGCGGGCAAGCTGCCGAATGGCAGCGTGGTTTATCAGACACGCGCCGAGCGTTTGAAAGCGGAGACCGAGGACACCATTAAGTATTCGGGCATTGGCGCATACATCGCCGTGCGCAAAGAGCCACAACCCCATGTCGTGATTCTTTCTATCATCAAAGACTCACCTGCCGAGAAGGCTGGCTTGCTGCCGCACGATTCGATCTACACGATTGATGACAAGCCGGTCACCGCCGAGGAAGGATTGGATGTGATCAAACGTGTGCGCGGGCAAGCCGGCAGCACCGTGAGTCTTGAAGTTCAAACAGTGGGCACAGCGAAGCGCATAGTGAAGATCGCACGGGATCAGATCACCGCCGGAGATGCGTTGCGCGGCGGGTTGATCGAACGAGCGGGCATTGTTTACTTCCTCTTTCCCGTTGCCACGCCCGATAACATGATAGAGGTCATTGCCCAGAATTTGGAAGCCTATAGCAAGAAGGTTCAGCTAATTGGTATCGTTCTCGATTTGCGCGTGGCGCATGGCGCGGGCTGGCCCATCGAAGAGATGTTGACTCTGTTCGGCAGCGGCAATCTCGGGCAATACTACACACGCGCCGGAAATACTGACGTGGCGGTTAAAGGAATTGACGTTGGCGGATCGCAAACATTGCCGTTGATTCTTTTAGTGGGACCCGATACCGAAGGCACACCGGAAGTTTTCGCTTCAGCGCTGCAAGCCTCTCAACGGGCGATCGTGCTCGGCTTGCCAACGACGGGCAAAGTTTTCGGCTTCACCACGTTACCGCTCACCGATGGATCGCGCTTGACTCTTGCCACTTCGTCCTACAAAAACGTTAGGGGTGACGATCTTTCTAAAACCGGTGTGAAGCCCGATTTTGAAATGAAGGTGGATTGGGATCAAGTGACGATGGAGAACGATCCATTGATTGATAGAGCGTTTCAGGCGATCTTGTTGTTCA
>CAKKQG010000248.1 GCA_919901875.1 Anaerolineales bacterium | reverse complement strand
CTCTCTGCCTTGCGCGTGATCGATCAAGCCATCAGCAGCAGTTTCGATTTGCGCGTCACTCTCTCCATCTTCCTCAACCAAGTCATGTCTCAACTGCGCGCGGATGCCGCCGCCATTCTGATGCTTAATCCACAACTACAAACCCTTCAGTATTCTGCCGGGAGCGGTTTCCGGACCAAAGCCGTTGAGCGCACTCAGTTGCATCTAGGCGATGGCTATGCCGGGCGCGCTGTTCTTGAACGACAAATGATCTCCGCCTCTCAATCTGCCGCCGGACACGATACCCGCTTCGCCGCGCTGAAGGCGGCTGAAGGATTCACCACCTACTTCTGCCTGCCGCTCATCACCAAAGGCAACGTCGTCGGCGTGCTTGAGGTTTTTCACCGCGCGTCGTTTGAATCAGATTCCGAGTGGTTAAGCTTTCTGGAGATGCTTGCCGCTCAAGCTGCTATCGCCATTGACAACGCCAACCTGTTTCAAAATCTCCAACGCAGCAACATTGACCTGGCGCTCGCCTACGACACCACGCTCGAAGGCTGGTCGCGCGCGCTAGATATGCGCGATAAAGAAACCGAAGGACATACGCAACGCGTCACCGCCATTACGTTGCAACTGGCTCGCGCTATGGAATTAAGCGAAGAAGCGATCCTACACATCCGGCGTGGCGCGTTGCTGCACGACATTGGCAAAATGGGCGTCCCCGATTCTATTCTGCTCAAACCCGACAAGCTGACCGACGAAGAATGGGTGATTATGCGTCGCCATCCACAATATGCTTTTGACTTGCTCTCGCCCATCACTTACTTGCATCCCGCGCTCGACATCCCCTATTGTCATCACGAAAAATGGGATGGCAGCGGCTATCCGCGCGGATTGCAAGGCGAACAGATTCCATTGGCGGCGCGTACCTTCGCCGTCGCCGACGTGTGGGACGCCTTGCGTTCCGATCGTCCGTATCGCGCTCGTTGGTCAGTCGAGAGAGTGCGCGATCATATCAAGTCGTTGTCAGGCACGCACCTTGATCCTAAAGTGGTCGAAGTGTTCTTAACGCAACTTCAACTATAGGCGTTACGCAGTGGATCGTCATTGCGAGGAGCGTTCTTCGCGGAGCGGAACGAAGCAATCTCGTGTCGGCAGAGTCTGAGATTGCTTCGCGAAGAACGCCCGCAATGACGTTAATCTTTCATCTATAATCGCCCCATGCGAGTCCTCATGCTCTCCAAAGCGTGCGTGGTCGGCGCCTATCAGCGCAAGTTGGAAGAGATCGCCGCGTACGACAATATTGAATTGACCGTTGCTGTTCCACCGGAATGGAAAGACGAGCGCGGCATATTGAAGTTAGAAAAAATCTACACACGGGGATACCGCCTTGTCACCCAACCCATTTTATTTAACGGAAACTTTCATCTGCACTTCTACCCGCGCTTCGAGGCGCTGGTTCGTGAAGTGTTGCCCGATGTGATTCACATTGACGAAGAACCCTATAACTTCGCCACCTTTCACGCCCTCCGCCTCGCCCAAAAATATCACGCCCGCTCACTCTTCTTCTCTTGGCAGAATCTAAATCGCCGTTATCCCTTCCCCTTCAACGCCATTGAGACCTACGTTTTGAATCACACAGACTACGCCATCTGCGGCAATCACGACTCGGTTGAAGTCTGGCGCAGCAAAGGCTACACAGGCAAAATAAAAGTCATCCCGCAATTCGGCGTTGATACGGAATTGTTTTCACCAAATCCCAAATCTCAAATCTCAAAATCACAACTTCCAACTTCCAACCTCCAACCTCCAACCTCCAATCTCCAATCTCCAATCTCCAATTACACCATTGGTTATGCAGGTCGCCTCGTCCGCGAAAAAGGCGTCCACATCCTCCTCCGCGCCTTCGCCCGCCTCAACGACCACTCGCGATTAAAAATTCTTGGCTCGGGGCCTCAACACGATTCGTTAGAAAACCTTGCGCGCGATCTCAATGTGCGAGACCGAGTCGAATTCCTCAACTGGATTCCCTCAACCGAGACTCCGGACTTCTCCCGAAGTATTGATGTCTTCGTTTTGCCTTCACTCACTCAATCCAATTGGAAAGAACAGTTTGGTCGCGCCTTGATTGAAAATATGTCATGCGGCGTACCCGTCATCGGCTCCACCTGCGGCGAGATTCCTAACGTCATCGGCGATGCGGGCTTAATCGTCAAAGAGGGCGACGACCTTGAACTCGCCAACGCTTTGATCCGTTTGCGAGACGATATTGATTTGCGAAACGATCTCGCCCAGCGCGGGCGCGAGAGAGTGCTAGAAAAATTTACGCAGAAGAGAATCGCCGAGGAGACGGTGAGGGTGTATCGGGAGTTAAAAATGTAGCATAGCCCCTTGCGGGCGATCTCGCTGATGTGCGGAAAGAATAGTGTAAGATTAACGGTGAAAGGATGGATGACATGACACTGCAGATTCTTTCCAACAAGTCTACACGTTTCCATGTTCCTTCATTTCCCTTATATCCTTTATCCCCCTTTTCATTTCCCCCATTTCCTTTATCTCCCTTATCTCCTTTCTTTCCTTTATAATCCACCTCATGCCAATTCGCGTTGCCCTCAACGCTCAACTCCTCTCCGGTCAACAATCGTATCGCGCCGCAGGAATTCATCGTTATATTTGCAGTCTCATCGAGCATCTGCCTGACGCCGATTCGCGTTTTGCTTACACCGCCTTCACCTCAGACACCGCGCCGACTCTCCATCCTTCGATTGCTATTCAACGCACGTCGTTGAAAACCGAAAAACCTTTCACCCGAATTTTTTGGGAACAAGTGATTCAACCGTTTGCACTGCGCGGGTCGGGCGCGGAGTTAGTTCATTGCATGGCGTTCGTCGCGCCGTTGGTGGCGGCGACCCCGTCGGTGATCACGATTCACGATCTATCATTTCGCCGCGCGCCCGAACGATTCCGTGGACCCCATCGCGCCTATCTCAGCCTCTTCACCCAACTCTCGTGTCAACGCGCCAAACGTATCATCGCCGTTTCTAAATTTACAAAACAAGAAGTGATGGATGTCTACGGTGTGCCTGCCGAAAAAATTGATGTGGTGTATTCGGGAGTTGACCCTTGGTTCTCGCCGCCGATCCCCGAAGCGGTTGCCGCCTTCCGCGAGTTGCGCGGCTTGCCCGAAAAATTTATTTTGTATGTGGGGACGATTGAGCCGCGCAAAAATCTTTCTACTTTAATTCGCGCTTACGCCAAGCTGCGACCCAATGGCGTGAAGTTAATTTGCGCCGGTGGGCGTGGCTGGATGTACGAAGACGTGTTTCAAACGGTGGAAGAATTGCGCCTGAGCCGCGATGTGATCTTTCCGGGTTACGTCGCCGAAGAGGATCTACCGATGTGGTACGCGGCGGCGAAAGTGTTTGTCTATCCCTCAACCTACGAGGGTTTTGGTCTGCCGGTGATCGAAGCGATGGCCTGCGGCACGCCGACGATCACCACCAATGCCTCCTCGCTGCCCGAAGCGGCAGGCGACGCCGCTTTGCTCGTGCCGCCCGATGACGCTGACGCGCTGAGTGAGGCGCTGGCGCGCTTGCTTGATAGCGAGTCGTTGCGCGAAGAACTTTCGGCGCGCGGCTTGAAACACACCGACAAATTTAACTGGCCTGACACTGCGCGGGAAACGGCGCGGGTGTATGCGAGGGCGTTAGATTTATGACTGGACTCATGCAGGACAAGATGATTCCATCACGAATACCACGAATGAGCGAATATCACGAATTCTTTTTTTATTGTGGCTGCTCAGCGTCATTGCGAGGAGCGTTCTTTGCGACGAAGCAATCTCGTGGCGAGACCGAGATTGCTTCGCAAAGTGCGCTCGCAATGACGGGTCTAAGCCCAGTATGAAAGCCCCTCTCTCTCGCTTAATTTATCCCACGCTCGATTTTGTCTTAGTGCTTCTCGCCTCAGCACTGGCATGGTATCTGCGCTATCGCGTGCAAATTTTTGTCGCCGTCGAACCCGAATTCGACAGCACCATTGATCCCTATCTTATATGGTTCGCTTTCCTCGCCGCATTTTTGGTGATCTATCTGGCGATCAACAGTGGCTACTCTTCGCAACGTGGTAGGTCGCTGATCTCGGAAATGTTCTTGCTGTTCAACGCAACGCTGACCAGTATCGTGATCGTTTTCGCTGTGACCTTTGGTTTGCGTCCGCTCGCCTATTCGCGTTTGATGTTTTTATACGACAGCATTTTGATCATGCTGATCTTAGGAGTAGCGCGACTCATTCGCCGCATCGCCGAAGCGCAGTTGCGCCAGCGCGGCATCGGCGCGCGGCGAGTGTTGATCGTCGGCGTGGGCGACGTGGGACTGGCGGTGATGCGGACGATGGTTGCCCGCGCCGATCTCGGTTACACCGTGATCGGTTTTGTGGATGACGATCCCGCGCGCGGCACAACCGATATTGGTCGCTTCCGCGCGTTAGGAAATTTAGATCGCATCGAATCGATTCTGACTGAAGAGAAGATCGAAGAAGTGATCATCACTTTGCCGTGGATGTATCAACGCAAAATTGCTAACTTGGTCAGCGTGTGTGAGCGACGCGGCGTGCGCCCGCGCGCCGTGCCAGATTTGTTCCAGCTCAACCTGAGTCGGGTGGATGTGGACGACCTCGGCGGCATCCCCTTGATTGGCATCAAGGAATTAAATCTTTCGCCGCAGGCGCGAGCCGCCAAACGGATCATAGATATTTTTGTGACGCTGCTGATCATGATCGCGGCGATTCCGTTGGGGGCGATCATCGCGCTCTTGATCCGACTCGATTCGCCGGGCCCCATCTTTTTCTCGCAAACGCGCATCGGTCAACAGGGCAAGCCGTTTAAGATCGTCAAGTTCCGCTCGATGAAAGTTGGCGCCGAAGAGGAACGTGAGGCGTTGAAAGAGCAGAACGAAGCGAGCGGTCCCCTATTTAAAATCAAAGACGATCCGCGCCGCACGCGCATCGGCAAATTTATTCGGCGCGCGAGTATGGATGAACTGCCTCAATTCCTCAACGTCTTGCGCGGCGAGATGAGCGTGATCGGTCCTCGCCCGGCCTTGCCCGAAGAAGTTGAAAAATATGAAGCGTGGCAAAAACAGCGACTCGAAGTTTTGCCCGGCATCAGCGGTCTGCCGCAAATTTCTGGGCGCAGCGATCTCACCTTTGACGAAATGTGTTTGCTCGATATTTACTACATCGAAAATTGGTCGCTCTCACTCGACCTGACGATCATGGCGCGCACCATCCCGCACGTGTTGCTGGGGCGCGGCGCTTACTGAAAGGATGAATTATGAAGTATGAATTATGAAGACTCGCGTGGCGTTCATGATTCATCCTTCATCCTTCATAATTTATTGAATGTCATTAGACATCATCATCGGCGCACAATGGGGAGACGAAGGCAAAGGACGCATCACCGATCATCTCGCCAAAAGCGCGAACATCGTCGCCCGTTACTCCGGCGGCGACAACGCCGGTCACACTGTCACCGTTGGGCGCGAGATTTTTAAACTTCACCTTCTTCCTTCGGGCGTGATCCATCCCAACGTCGTCGGCGTGTTGGGCAACGGCATGGTGATCAACCCCAAACGATTGATCGAAGAGATGGAGACTCTCAAAGCGAAAGGCGTGGATGTCTCGCCGTCACGAATAAAAATTTCTTACGCCGCGCACCTCATCACCCCGGCGCACGTTGCATTGGATAAAGCGAATGAAATTGCTTTGGGTCAAGGAAAAATTGGAACAACGGGGCGCGGCATCGGTCCAGCTTACACCGATAAAAATGCGCGGCGCGGATTGCGCGCAGAAATTTTTGCCGATATGGAATCCGCCGCCGATCAAGTGGAGACTCACATCGCCCAAGCGAACATGACTCTGGAAAAAATCCACGGGCAGCCGACTCTGAATCCCAAAGCCGTCGCCGCCGAATTCGCCGAATACGCCGCGCGACTCAAACCGTATATCACCGACACGTCGCTTTATCTTTATCAGGCGCTCAAAGAAAATAAAAATGTTTTAGCCGAAGGCGCGCAAGGTTCATTGCTCGATATTGATCACGGCACGTATCCTTACGTCACCAGCTCGTCGCCCACCACCGGTGGCGCGTTCACCGGACTCGGCATCGCCCCGCAGTTTACGCGGCGAGTCATTGGAGTCACCAAAGCATTTCAGACTCGCGTCGGCGAAGGTCCCTTCCCCACCGAAGCTTTTGGCGCAGAAGCAGAACGCTTGCGCGGCACGGGCGCAAACCCTTGGGACGAATACGGCACGACAACAGGCAGACCACGCCGTTGCGGTTGGATCGATCTTGTTTTGTTGCGCTACTCGGCGCGCATCAACGGACTCACCGAATTGGCGATCACCAAGATGGATGTGTTGTCGGGTTTAGATCGCGTGCGTTTGTGTGTGGCGTATAGCCAAGATGGAAAAATTTACGAAGAACTTCCGTTAGGTCCCTCGCACTTGGCGGGATGTGAGGCGGTATACGAGGAGGTGAAAGGGTGGTCAGAAGATGTTAGTAGCGTACGCAAGATTAATGATCTGCCTCAAGCCGCGCGCGAGTATTTGAATCGCATTGAAGCGTTGATCGGTTTGCCGATCAAGATGATCTCGGTGGGACCGGAGAGAGAACAAATTGTAATTAGAGATTAGAGATTGGAGATTAGCGATCAATCTCTAATCTCCAATCTCTACAACTTTTTCTTCGCCGCTTCCCTCTTCTTCCGTTTCGGTTTTTCTTCCTCAATCAGATTCAACACAGAATTATCTGAACCAAAGTTGTTACGCGTGTATGAGTCGGCTTCCCGATCATTGAGCCACGTATGCCCGTCGGCGAGATAGCGGTATTGATAGTCGCGGTTCGGGTCTAGCGTGAGGGCGACGCTCCACGAACCATCATCGGCTTTTGTCATTGGCGTCGCCGTTTCGTTCCATTCGTTAAACTCTCCGACCAAATATAACTGCCCCACGGTGTCGAGCGCTGGCATCAAGAACGTTACGCGCACTTTGCCATTTGAGAGTTTGCGTTTTTTCAACATAAAGCCTCCTCGATTAAGGTTTGACGACAAACACTTCCCCGAATCGTTCACCCGTCAGTGGATCATACAACCCAATCTCAAAATTGTCGCCGACCCCGATTGGGTGAACATCGGTGATCACTTCACCCACGATCCAACTCGTCGTCGGGCGCGTCGGGCTGGCATCATGCCCGCCTACCAAAATTCCTTTCTCAAATTTGTGAACGAAGACCGTCAATCGTTTTTCCACCTCTTGTTTCGATTGCCAGTATACGACGATTGAATCGTCTCGCACATCGTAACCGAGCAAACGGATGGCGTTATTAAAATCGTGATTCGCAATGCGCGAGATAGATGGAATGACGAATGATCGCGCGGGGACGTTGATCTTAACTTCGCCCAGATCGAACCGCGCGCCGTTGTTCAAGGTGATGCCGACTCGGTACGTGCCAGCCGCCAGATCAGGGGGAA
>CAKKQG010000247.1 GCA_919901875.1 Anaerolineales bacterium | reverse complement strand
CCGCCGACAAAGGCGAAGGACCCGGTTACAACCAACAAGGTCGCACCACCACCATTATCGATCTTCAAACGATGGGTGTGATAGATGCCGTCCCGATTGGACTGACAACGGATCATGCTTTACTGAGTCCCGATGGCAAAGAAGTGTGGTACACCTCCAACGCCGAACATGCCATCTATGTACTCGACACTGCCACGAACAAAACGACTGTTATCAAGGACCCGGGCGATGGTGACATTCACGGCGGCGTCTGGGTGCAATACAAGGATGACGGAAAAGGCGGAGTCATCGGTGAGGTCGTAGCAGATTACGCCGGGCTGCATGGCAGTGCGCTTGCGGCACAACTCAAGTATGTGTCAGAGCCAACGGCGGCAATTGCTCTCAATGGCAATGGATTTACACAAAAGAGTCTGAACGTCACTGCTGGACAGTCAATCCGCCTCACGATAAAGAATGTGGCTGGCACAAGTGCCGGTAAGCTGACATTCCAGAGCGACGATATGGGCATCAAACCTATCGTCCTTAGTGCCGGCGATAGTCAAGAAGTGCGTTGGACAGTTCCGACTAAGACAGGCGAGTTGAAGGCGACTGTTTTGAAAGTGCCTGTAGCAGCAACCAACAATACAATGAGCATCATTGTTAAACCAGCGGAACCTGCAGCGACGAGCGCCGCCCCCGCAGCTGCCGGACCTCAAGTCGTCAACATCAAATCGCAACACATGGTGTTGGATATAACGACTGTGACGGTGAAGGCTGGACAACCTGTACGTTTCGTCTTTGTCAACGGCGACGACGAGAAGCATAATCTGGTTGGGATCGGCGAAACCGTGAATTTGCTCAGTCCGGATGTCTCGGCAGGGCAAACCATGACTTACAACTGGACAGCCCCTTCGACCCCCGGCACATATAAAGTAGTGTGCGCGTATCACCCAACAGCGACTTTCTCACTGGTCGTGCAACCGTAATTTAGTAGAGCAATGGAGACGACTCGCTGTCGTCTCCATTGTCTCAACGTCATCATCGCAGTTCATTTTTTTCATAGAAAGTGCAGGTGTTGTCATGGTTCAACAAAGGACTTGGTCATCTTCCATAACACGCTGGGGAATCGCTATCGTCTTGCTGTTAGCGGCTGGCGTTTTCGCTCTGGGTTGGTTGGCTATTGCTAAGACACAGGGGCGGGAGGCGCGGGTGGTAACCGCCAGCTTACGCACCAATCAGATTGCTGATCTCACGGCAAGTTTGACTCGCTCCGGTTATGCCGCCGATGGCATTGAAGTGGATGTGGTGTTAGCGACTCCGGCGTTCTTCCGACAAACGAATCGATCTCAAGAGGCGTCCAAACTCGGCGCGGATCGCTTCGTAGTATTCGTCGCCAACGAGAACGTCCACTACGGATCACTTTCCCAACACTTTGCGCCGATTCTCCGTCTGGATGGCAACAGCTTATATCTAGCGACAGATGAGCGTGTGCTGACGGATGCCGTGCATCATCGCACCACTGTTTTGGTCTTTGGCGATCTGCCGGTAACTATGTTGGAGGGGAATCACACCGTCGAGCTGCTGTTGCCACAAATCGAGGGCGGCAATCGTACAGTGCTGCAATGGTATACCCCCATTGATTATCCGCAGAATGTGCAACAACCGCAGGCGTTGAGTCTCGGTTTGTTGCTCTCATTGGCGGCAGGACTCTTGGCGGCGATCTCGCCGTGTCTCTTGCAACTCACTGCCTTTTATCTGCCCACGTTGGCTGGTGTTAGCGCCGATGCGACTCGCGCCGGTGCTACAACAGGCGATGAGCGACGCCGTGTTTTGTTAACTGCCTTGCTGTTCGTCTTAGGTTTCACCATTCCGTACACAATAGGTGGAGCGCTCATGGGCGGCATGGGTCAGGCATTGGCGGCAAGCGGGTTGTTGACTCCTACTGGACCCATCGCGGTAGGCGCGGGGATCGTGATGATCGTTATGGCAGTGATCGTGGCATATCGCTCGCGTGTGCCTCTGGTATGCAATCTGCCGTTGCCTATGGCAATTCGGCAAAGTTCTCGCTTGCCATTTATCGAAACTTTCATCAGCGGCTTTGCGATCTCAACCGGTTGTCTCGCTTGTTTTGGCGGCGCAATTTTGGGTGTGTTGTTGGTTTACACCGGACTACTAGGTTCGGCGTGGCTGGGTGGGTTGGCAATGTTCGTCTTCTCAATGGGGTTGGCGATACCATTCTTGCTCGCCGCCTTCAGCTTGTCATGGGTCATGCCGATAGCAGTTCGCCTCCAACGAATCGCACCGGCGATTGGTTTGGTGTCGAGCGTTGTTATGTTGTTCTTCGGTCTTGCGATGGCAACAGGCAACTTTCATGAGGTCAGCAGCTGGCTATATCAGCATTTGCCTCTGAGGTAAAAGCGTAGTAGAGGATTTTCAAGATGAGAGTGCAAACCTTTGAACAGAGTGCTCATGAATCAAAACTCATCGGCAGTGCCGCCGCAGGCGTGATGTTTGCCGGTGTCGTCCATTTGGCAATTGCCCCCGTCCACTGGAGTCACTCCCCGGCTCACGGATTGTTTCACTTGCTGTCGGGGCTGGTCGAGATCGTTTGGGCAATTTCTTTTTGGCGCAAGCCGTCTGTCCTCTCGTCTCAGATAGGTGTGATCATTACGGGCGCATTAATCACTTTGTGGCTGATCACCCGCCTGTTGCCCGCGCCCTTCAGTCACGAAGTTGAAGAAATTGACATGTTCAGCGTTGTGGTCAAACTGGCCGAAGGATGGGCAGTGATCACGTTAATAATGTTGACTATCTCCAATGAGGGTGTTCATCAAATAAAGACCTCGGCTTGGCGCATCATTACCCGATCCTTAGTCATTGCCATCGTCGGTGGAGGCTTGACCTACTATCTGGCAATTGCCGCAGAACCTCTGATGCCTTGGCTCGCAGAAAAAGATTCATCGCACGAGGTTAAACAAAACGCGACGGCGCTTGTGAGTGAAACCCCTGTCGTCAAGCGCATCACCAACACCGACAATTTGCAGTTAGTTGTGGGCGGCATTCCGAGTACCTTCATCAATGGGGGTCCGATTCCGGTGACGGGTGATGTAGTAGCCGAAATAACAGTGACACTCGGCGATGTACGGTACACACGCAGCGCCGATCTTTATCTTTACCATCAAACCACGTCTAAACCTATCGAGGATGCCAAAGCCGAAGTAACAGGCCGTATGCGTTACATGGAGCATGGCACGTTTCGGCAGATCGCTCTCCCCTCAGGAGAAGGACATTACTATTTAGATCTTCCTTTCCCAATGTCTGGCGAATGGGAATTGGAAATAGTGATCACTGCGGCTAGCAAACAAAATACGATTCGTCTGTTCACCGACATTTTCAATTGAACGTCTCGGCGAAAATATAATTTCGAGAAAACTAAAAAAGGAGAAAGTAAAAAATCATGTACAAAAAGAATCTTTTCATTGGAGTCATAGTTGTGGCACTGAGCTTGGTCTTGGTCGCTTGCGGGAGTGGCGCTGGCAGCGCTCCTACCGGCGTGCACCTCACCCTCAAAGCACAGGATATCAAGTTTGATCTCAAAGAGATCAAAGCGAAAGTAAATCAACCCGTCAACATCACTTTCATCAGCGAAGGCACGATAGAACACACCTTCGTCGTCGTTGATCTCGGCGTGAAAGAGACGGTGCTGCCCGGTCAGAAAAAGGTCATCACCTTCACGCCCAACAAGACCGGAACGTTCAAGTTCGTTTGTGACGTTCTAGGTCATACCGAATCAGGGATGGTGGGTCAGTTGATTGTTGAGCCATAACAATAGCAAATAATTTTGTCGTGATGTGCTATCGTCTCCCACTCGCGCTCATTTTGTTTTTGGGCGGATGGCTAAGCCGTCCGCCCAAATACGGCACAAGCCCTACATAAGACTGAACTTTGCCAGAGAGTCCACCTTTTTCATCCCCACAATTTTCCTCACCTGCCTCATATCCAAATAATCCTGCAACCAATCTGCCAATTGATCGAAATTTTTGGC
>CAKKQG010000246.1 GCA_919901875.1 Anaerolineales bacterium | reverse complement strand
CGGTGATTCAAAAAGCGTTAGATCGTTTGATGAAAGGTCGCACCAGCTTTGTCATCGCCCAACGCATCAGCACCGTCATCAACGCCGACCAAATTTTGGTGTTGGATAAAGGCGAGATCGTGGCGCGCGGCAAGCACGAAGACTTAATGGAAGACAGCCCGATCTACGCCGAGATTTACAACTCGCAACTTGTGAGTGACGCCAAGGCGGAAGAAGCAGCGGCTATTTTAGAAGCAGTCAAATAAATACGGAATACGCAACACGCAATACGTATTTCGTATTCCGTATTGCGTAAGGAGAAATGGAATGTTTGGCAATCAAGAACAAATGCGACGCATCATGAGTCAAGAAATGCTCAAACCAAAAAATTTGGGCGAGACGCTTGTGCGCTTTGGTAACTACTTTAAACCCTATTGGTATATGTTAGTGCTGGCGATGTTTTTGGTGATCACTTCAACGTGGATGCAAGTCACGTCGCCAGAGATCATCGGGCAGATCGTGGATTGTTATTTGACTCCGGCATCCGGCAGTTCACTTAACAACCTCCCCGGCGCGCAGACTCAAACGAGCAACGCCATTTCAAACTGCTGGCTTTCGGCAGAAACCTCAACGTTGAGCGGCACGCAATGGGTGATCAAAACGATCTTCAACGCCAATAATTTTAAATCGCCCACAAAAACTTTAACCGACATGACAACCGATGATCGTCTGGCGGGCTTGGGTCGCTTGATTTTGATCATCATCGGCTTGTATGTCGGCGGCGCGGTCTTGACCGGCATGACCTTCTTCACCATGACCTGGTCGGGGCAGCACGTTTTACGTCAGATGCGCGTGGATGTTTTTGCACACGCCCATCGCCTCTCGCTCAGCTATTATGCCGAACATGAAGCAGGCGATTTGATGAGCCGCATCACCAATGACGCCTCGGCAATTGAGCAGGCGTTGGGTTTTGCTTTGGTGCAAGTGGCGGGCGGCATGTTGTTGTTGATCTGGATCATTTACAACATGCTGACGAAGAGCGTGCCGTTTGCTTTGTTGAGCAGCGTGACTTTGCCGTTCATGATCATCGCCACGCAATACTTTTCCGGTCAAGCGCGTAATGCCTTTCGCAAATCGCGCAAAGAGATGGGCAGCGTCAACGCCGAACTACAAGAATCAATTTCGTCGGTGCGTGAAGTGCAAGCCTTCAACCGCGCCGAAGAAAATATCGAAAACTTTAAAGTGACCAACGCCGCCAACCGCGATGCTAACGTGCGCGCCGTGGCTTTCACTTCCGCGCTGGCGCCCACGCTGGAAGCGTTCGGTTATTTGGGGTTGGCGGTTGTCACCTGCGTTGGCGGCATCCTTTTGTTGCGTGGCGAATCATTTTTTGGCACGACGGTCTCACTCGGACTCGTCATCACGTTTCTCGCCTACGTCCAACGTTTCAATCAACCGATTCAACAAATGGCGGTGATGTGGACGAACATTCAAAGCGCGATTGCCGGTGGCGAGCGCATCTTCTCGTTGCTGGATGAAAAGCCTGCCATCGTGGATAAACAAAATGCTAAGGTGATGCCGCCGATTCGCGGTGAAGTCGAATTCGAAAATGCGGCGGCTGAATACGAGGTTGGCACGCCGGTGCTGCATGGCGTGAACTTTACTGCGGCGCCAGGTCAAACGATTGCCATTGTGGGACCAACCGGCGCGGGCAAGACGACGATCATCAATTTGATTCCGCGCTTCTATGATGTGACGGGCGGCTCAGTGAAGATTGATGGGGTTGATGTGCGCGATGTGACCGCCGAAAGTTTGCGACGGCAGATCGGCATTGTGTTGCAGGATTCGTTTTTGTTCAGCGCATCGGTGATGGATAACATCCGCTTTGGGCGGCCTTCAGCAACTGACGCCGACGTGATCGCGGCGGCTACACTTGCGCACGCCGATACCTTTATTGATCGTTTGCCGCAAAAATACGAAACGGTTTTGGGTGAGCGCGGCAGTGGCTTGAGTCAAGGTCAGCGTCAATTGATCTCAATCGCCCGCGCAGCACTCGCCGATCCGCGCATCTTGATCTTGGATGAAGCAACATCCAGCGTGGATACACGCACCGAGCGTTTGATCCAAAAAGCGTTCGATCAACTGTTACAAGGGCGCACCAGCTTTGTTATCGCTCATCGCCTTAGCACCATCCGCAATGCCGATTTGGTTTTGGTGTTGAACAAAGGTGAGATCATCGAGCGCGGCAAACACGACGAGTTGTTAGAGAAGAAAGGTTTCTACTACAACTTGTATATGAGTCAGTTCCGCCGCGAAGATGGACATAAGGTGGAAGTGGGCGGCAACGGGCGCACGGCAGAGGCGGTGTCAGTTTAAATGAAAAACCTGACGGGTTTATATACTCGTCAGGTTTTGTTGTCGCCGTTGCAACCAACGTTCAAATGAAGCGGGGCTTTCACTCGATTTCTTGCCGAGTAAAATGCCTTCTACTCCAATGTCTTCGTCTAGATCGGGCCAGTGAATCCCATAACCAGTACCGCTGATCTGAAAATTGGCACGCTCCGCAGGCGAGCCGTAGGCTAAACGTGGATACCATCCGATAGGAATCTCAATCGAGCGACCATCTTCAAGATCAATGGAGAACGTATCATCGGTGACGGCAGCGTGAATAATTTTAATGAGTGTTGGCGTTACAGAAAGCATCCACGTCATTTTACAATGCTGCTCATAATCTTTCCAACAACAACTGGATTTACGCCTATTGAACTGCTGACGTCATTGCGAGTGTTCTTTACGAAGCAATCTCGGTCACGCTTTGAGATTGCTT
>CAKKQG010000245.1 GCA_919901875.1 Anaerolineales bacterium | reverse complement strand
AAGAAGTATTGGCAACACGTCAGCGATAAGACGTGGGTCTTAGTCTTAAAGCGTGATGATGAGCCGATGGTGTTAAACAGAGCGCCGCATCGCGGCGTGGGCTTAGCCCGCGTGGATGTGCCGCCCATAGAACAAACAAAAGAAGGCATGTATTATCGGCGCGATATGGATGTGCTGATTTTGATTAGCGGTGAAACGCCCCTAGCAAAGTAATCAGTAACCAGTGAACAGTAATCAGTGAAATACTCTCTCAACGACTGATCACTGACAATTGATCACTGATCACTTCTTTTGACTCTCTCAACATGACAAAAATTTATACCCCCGAATCGGCGATGGCGGTGGTGGCGCATCCCGATGACATTGATTTCGGCAGCGCAGGAACACTGGCGAAGTGGTCGCGCAACGGAGCGCGAATCTGTTACGTGCTTTGCACCAGCGGCGACGTAGGGATCGTCGAAGAAGGCATGACGAAACAAAAAGCGATTGAGATACGCGAAGCCGAACAACGCGAAGCGGGCAAGATCATCGGCGCGCACGAGATCATCTTCTTGCGTGAACCGGACGGGATGCTGCAACCGACGATGGAATTGCGAAAAAAGATCGTGCGCGAGATTCGCCGCTTTAAACCGGAAGTGGTGATCACGATGGATCCGACTCTGGTTTGGGCCGGCGATGGCTACATCAACCATCCCGATCATCGCGCGGCAGGCACGGCGACGATTGAGGCGATCTTTCCGGCGGCGGGGCAGCCGAATCTATTTGAAGAGTTGGCGCAAGAAGGGTTGACGGCGCATAAGCCACGCAAGGTGTTTGTTTCCAATTGGCGCGAGGCGGATCATTTCGTGGACATTGACGAGACGATTGATCTCAAGATCACCGCGTTACGCGCGCACAAGAGTCAGATGGGCGATTGGGACCCCGAGCCGCGCATCCGCGATTGGGCAAAGGAACGGGCGAAGGGCAAAGAGATGCAATACGCCGAAGCCTTCCGCGTGATCACTTTGGAGAGCGACGATGATTGGGAGAAACATAAGGGCAAGGTGGTGGGGGTGAAGAGAAAGTAGGTAGTTGGGAAGTAAGAGATTGGAGATTAGAGATTGGAAGTTGGGATTTTGGGTTTTTTGGATTTTGAGATTTGAAGTTTGAAATTTGGGATTTTGGAATTTGGGATTTTTGGAGTTTTATAGGATAATCGGGCAGGTAGAAGTTATCTTCGACTCGCTTTTGGAATTCCACAAGTTAAGGAGGTGGTTGGTTTAGTTTTACACTGCGATCAGTTTTCCCTCAACAGTAATACGATGATTCACTTTAATTCTCTATTGGAGGAGAAACTCACATGAAAAAGAATCTGTTTACGTTGTTATCGGCTTTAGCGATCGTCTCGTTGGCGTTGGCGGCCTGCGCAACCCCCGCGCCTGTTGCGCCTACGGCGATGCCGGCAAAAGCATTCCGCATTGGTTTAGTGACCGATGTCGGTAAAGTGGACGACAAGTCCTTCAACCAGTCCGCTTGGGAAGGCGCGCAGTGCGGCGCCAAAGAAACCGGCGGCACGACGAAATATATCGAAACGACTGACCCGAAGGATTACGACAAGAACATCGCGCAATTCGGCGATGAGGGCTACGACGTGATCGTCACCGTCGGCTTCGCCCTCGGTGAGGCGACTATCAAGAACGCCGCCAAATACACCAAAGCGAAATTCATCGGCGTGGATCAATTCCAAGAGAAACCCACCGCCGGTGTCGGTGGCTTGATCTTCCCCGAAGATCAAGCAGGCTTCCAAGCAGGCGTGGTTGCCGCGATGATGAGCAAGACCGGACAGATCGGCGCAGTGCTTGGCACCGATGTGGTTCCGCCGGTGTATCGCTTTGGCGAAGGCTATCGCGCCGGTGCAGTGTGGGCGAAGAAAGACACGAAAGTAAACATCATCTATCACAACGATGTTGGCTTCGACAAAACCTTCACCGATCCCGAATGGGGCAAGACGACTGCCCTTTCGATGATGGACAAAGGCGCAGACGTGATCTTCGGCGCGGGTGGCAAGACCGGCAACGGTGCGCTGCTCGGCGTAGCGCAAAGCAAGAAGGGCTTCGCCATCGGCGTAGACACCGATCAATATCTGACCGTGCCTGAGGCGAAGGAAGTTCTCCTCACCAGCGCCATGAAGTTGATCGTCCCCGGCACCTGCGACTTGATCAAAGCCGTGAAAGCTGGCTCATTTAAAGACGGCAACGTTGTCGGCAAGGTTGGTCTCGCGCCGTTCCACGACACCGAGTCCAAAGTCACGGCTGAAACGAAGGCGAAGTTGGATGAAGCGCAAAAAGGTTTAGCGGCTGGCACATTGAAGACAAATGTGGCTCCGGTGAAACCTGCCAAGTAATACACTGACTTCCTGTTAGTGTTTGCTTGAAGAATGGGAAGGGGAAAGAAAAGTTTTTTCTTTCCCCTTTTCTATTTTTGACAACTTTTAAGACCGACGCGGTCCGCTACGCGAGACCGCGTCAGTCTGCTAATGACACGAGACCACACATGTCGTCAAGTCCAGAGTCACACAGTGGATCAAAGCTCATTCAAATTTGGCAAGCCATCACACGCACCGTCCTCATCCCCGTGCTTGCCGTCTTCACCGCACTTATCATCAACGCAATCATCATCCGAGTCTCCGGCGGCGATCCAATTCTGGCGTATCTGGGATTATGGGAGGGCGCATTCGGCTCGCCGAAAGCGATCTCTGAAACATTAGTGTGGTCAACACCGTATATCTTCGCCGGTCTGTCGGTGGCACTCGCTTTCAAAGGCGGCTTGTTCAACATCGGCGCCGAAGGTCAATTGAGTTTTGGCGCGTTGATCTCGGCATGGATCGGTTTTGCGCTGCCCAAACTGCTTGGCACGTCTCTGCCGTGGATTATTCATCTGCCGCTTGCTTTGTTTGGCGGAATTTTAGCCGGAGCGCTGTGGGGTGCCATCCCCGGCTGGCTCAAAGCGCGCACCGGCGGTCACGAAGTGATCAACACGATCATGATGAATTACATCGCCGTTCTGCTCACCTCATTTTTGCTCAATGGTCCATTGAAAGACCCCAATCCATTCAACGTGATTGCGCGCACGCCTGAGATCGCCGAATCGGCACGCCTCACTCCGTTGATCGAAGGCTTTCGGGTCCATTGGGGAATAGTGATCGCCTTGTTGATCGCTTTCGCCGTATGGTGGTTTTTGTGGAAGACGACTCTGGGTTTTGAAATCCGCACCGTCGGCGCCAACCCCGACGCCGCTAAATACGCCGGCATCAACGTCTCGCGCATCATTGTGTTGACGATGTCGCTGGCAGGCGGGCTGGCAGGCATGGCAGGCGCAGTTGAAGTGATCGCCCTCAATTATCGTCAAGAGTTGGGCTTCAGCATCGGTTATGGTTTTGACGCAATTGCGATTGCGCTTTTAGGTCGCAGTCATCCCTTGGGCGTGGTGTTGGCGGCGATTCTTTTTGGCGCGATGCGTAGTGGCGCGACTCGGATGCAGTTCCTCACACAAATTCCGGTGGATATTATTTCTGTTGTGCAAGCCCTAATTTTGTTACTCGTCGCTGCAGAAGAGATCGTCCGCTTCATCTATCGCATCAAAGCGCCCAAAGAAACTGTGGTGCTCACTCGCGGTTGGGGAGGCTGATCATGGCAGCTCAAACTTCAACCGCCGGGGATCGCCTACGATCTATTCTACGTGTTGCCGATCTCGGACGCTTCGGCATGATCATTTTGTTGATCATTGTCCTCATGGGAGTTGTGGCGTTGGTAGGCGCAAAAGAAAATCGCGTCGAAGTGATTCTGGCATCATTCCTCGCCACACTCTTCTCCGTTGCCACGCCGCTCACGCTCGGCGCGCTCTCCGGAATCTATTGTGAGCGGGCAGGCGTGGTCAACATCGCCATTGAAGGCATGATGCTCGGCTCGGCGTTCTTTGGTTTTATCGCTTCGATTTATTTGAAGCAAGCCGGATTATCCGATCAGATGAGTCTGTGGCTCGGTGTTGCCGCCGCCATTTTAACTGGGGCATTGTTCGCCCTTCTCCATGCAGTTCTATCCATCACTTTCAAGGTAGACCAAATCATCAGCGGCACGGTGATCAACATTCTCGCCATCGGCATCACCGGATATTTGAATCGTCAACTCTTCTTTCAAGGGAACGTGCCGCACGCGCCGGGAGTGCTGCCGGTGATCCATATTCCATTTCTTGCCGACCTTCCGGTGTTTGGCAAGATTTTTCAACAACAACCGGTTGCGGTTGCCGCCGTGTTATTAGTCGCCATCACCCACTTCGTCTTGTTTTATACGCCGTGGGGTTTGCATACGCGCGCCGTAGGTGAACACCCCAAAGCGGCAGACACGGTTGGCATCAATGTTTATTTCGTGCGTTACGCCAATGTGCTGATCGGTGGAATGATCGCCGGACTCGGCGGCGCGTATTTCACTTTGGAATCTGTGCCAAGCTTTGAACCCTTGATGACAAACGGGCGTGGGTTCATCTCACTGGCGGCGATGATCTTCGGCAATTGGTCACCCTTCGGCGCGTGGGCGGCAACACTGCTCTTTGGCGCGGCGCAAGCAATGCAGATCAATTTGCAGTATTACTCCACATCCATTCCCGAAGGCTTAGACTTTCTCAAGAAGTCGCAGATCGTCGGCATGATCCCTTACATCCTTACCATGTTTGCCCTGACCGGAATCGTGGGACGCACGACGCCGCCGGTGGCGGATGGACAACCCTACGAGAAGTAAGAAGGATGAATTATGAAGGATGAAATTTGCTCCGCTCCTCCTTCATAATTCTGCCTTCATAATTCATAATTTATGACCATCGTTCTCGAAGTTCAAAACATCACCAAACATTTCCCCGGCACACTGGCGAATGATCGGGTGAGCTTAACTCTGGAAAAGGGTGAAGTTCACGCTCTGCTGGGCGAGAACGGCGCGGGCAAGACCACGCTGATGAACATCGTCTACGGTCTTTACCATCAAGACGAAGGCAAAGTTTTGGTAGACGGTAAAGAAGCGACGATCCGAAGCGCGCAGGACGCGATCAAACTGGGCATCGGCATGGTGCATCAACACTTCATGCTCGTCCCCGTCTTCACCGTCGCCGAAAATATCATTCTCGGTCACGAGAACACGCGCGGCGGCGTGATGTTAGATCGCCGCACCGCCTCGCAACGCATCCGCGAGGTGTCGCACCAATATGGACTTGAGATCGATCCTGATGCATTGGTCAAAGATTTACCGGTGGGAATTCAACAGCGTGTCGAAATCGTCAAGGCGTTGTATCGCAACGCAAAAATTCTGATTCTCGATGAGCCGACGGCGGTGTTAACCCCTCAGGAGGCGGACGATCTTTTCCGCATCATGCGCGAATTAACTGGGCGCGGCGTATCCATCTTTTTCATCACACACAAATTAAAAGAAGTTCTCGCCGCGGCTGACCGCATCACCGTGCTGCGCGCCGGGCGCGTGGTTGGCACCACCAAGCCGGCCGAGACGAATGAAGCGAAGTTGGCGGCGATGATGGTCGGGCGCGAAGTGATCTTAAAAGTAGATCGCGGTCCGGCGCATCCGACCGATGAAGTGTTAAGCGTGAACGATCTACAGGTCGCCGATGATCGGGGCGTGATGACGGTGAACGGCGCGACCTTCAGCGTACGCGCCGGAGAAGTGCTGGGCATCGCCGGTGTGCAGGGCAACGGACAAACGCAACTGGTTGAGGCACTGACCGGATTGCGAAAAGTCGCAGGTGGATCGATCCATCTGCTCGGCAATGACGTTACAAAATCTTCGCCGCGCGCCATCACCGAACTGGGTTCGGCGCACATCCCCGAAGATCGTCAACGTCACGGACTGGTCTTAGCGTATCCGCTGACCGACAACATGGTGTTGAACACTTATTATCAACAACCATTTGCCCGCAACACGATCATGGACGAAGTGCGAATCAAGCAGAACGCCGACAAGTTGGTAGATGAGTTTGACGTGCGCACGCCCGCTTCAACGGTGGCGGTAAAAACATTGTCGGGCGGCAATCAACAGAAAGTGATCGTGGCGCGCGAGTTCTCACGCCCGATCAAACTTCTCATCGCCAATCAGCCGACTCGCGGTTTGGATGTGGGATCGATTGAATACATCCATCGCCGCATCATCGAGAAACGCGACGAAGGTTGCGCCGTCTTGGTGGTCTCTGCCGAACTCGACGAAATTCTCGCCCTGTCGGATCGCATCGCGGTGATGTATCACGGGCGCATCGTCGCCGTGATGCCAAGCGCCGAAGCGAC
>CAKKQG010000244.1 GCA_919901875.1 Anaerolineales bacterium | reverse complement strand
AAACGCATCAACTCCGATGAATAGCCGGGCGCCAGAAAAAATTCCCCGATGAGATCGATCTTGTCGGCTTTCATTCCGACTTCTTCTTGCAACTCGCGCGCCGCGCACAGCGCATGGTCTTCACCGACCTTTACCGTGCCAGCCGGAATCTCCAACAGCGATTGCCCCACCGCGTGACGATACTGCCGCACCATCAACACGTTGTCGTCATGATCAATCGGAACGACGGCAACACCGCCGGTATGTTCCAACACTTCCATTTGAAACGTGCCGTTATTCACCCGCACTTGATCCACGCGCAAACTAAGGGCACGGCCTTGAAAAACTTTCTCCGATGATACGACATTCATGATTCTATTTCTCCACAAATAAAAAAACCTTCAAGGTCTTGAAGACCTTGAAGGTTTGTGCGTCCTACGGCATCTTCAACACTTGTCCTGAAAACACCGTGTAGGGTGCAGGGATGTTGTTCAGTTGCGCCAGTGTTTGATAATTCGTCCCGTTGTTCAAAGCGATGCGGAAAAGATTCTCGCCAGGTTTGACCACATATGTCTTCTGACCGGTTGTTGCTGCGCCGGGCACCGGCGATGAACCTGAGGGGATATTAAGAACAGTGCCGGGCTTCAACGTTGTATTCGCATTGATCTGCGGGTTGGCGGCGATCAACGCTTGCGGAGTGATATTAAATTTGCGGGCAATGCTGTACAACCACTCACCCGATTGCACCGTGTACGATACCGGAGCTCCCGCAGCCGGGACGGCAGTCGCAGCGGGTATAGCCGTTGCCGCAGGCGCGGGCGTTTGCTGCGCCACTAACGGAGTCGGCGTGATCGCTCCGGGCACCGCCGTATTAAGTCCAATGGATGCTTGCGCGGTTTGAGTTTGTCCCTGCGCCAGCAATTGTTCCATCGCCGCCGCGTTGGTTGCTTGTTGCGCGGGTTCGCCGCCGCCACCCACACCGTCCGGCGGACTGGTGGGCAAGGCATCGGTGGTCGCTTCGCGCGTGCAGGCAGAGATCAACAATGCGGCACACACAAGTATTGCGATCACTATAAATGAGCGAGTAGGTCTGTTCATATATCTATCCTCCAAATTCCTGTGCAAGTCAAAGGCTAGTATAGCCCACTATAAAATTTGCACAAGTGAGGTCACTCCCGTTGAAGAATATGAGTGATCGCCGTCGCGCCCGATCCGCCGATGTTTTGCGCCATGCCGATCTTCGCTTCGGGGACTTGGGTGCCGCCGCCTTGTCCGCGCAGCTGTTGAATCACTTCAACCAATTGATACACACCTGTCGCCCCAACGGGATGCCCTCTCGCCTTCAACCCGCCGCGCGTCGCAATCGGAATTTTTCCTTGCGGTGTGATCTGATTCTCCAAACCGAGCCGCACACCCTGACCCCGTTCGGCAAAACCGCAGGCTTCGAGCGAGAGCGCCGCCATGATCGAGAAAGCATCGTGCAATTCAAAAAAATCAATTTCGTTTGGAGTCACATTTGCCTGCGCGTACGCTTTTTGCGCCGAAGTCTCCGCCGCCGCGAGCCGCATCGTATCGAAGCGATCATGCACGGCGATAGAGTCGGTTGCCGCAGCCGAGGCGGCAACAGTGATGATCGG
>CAKKQG010000243.1 GCA_919901875.1 Anaerolineales bacterium | reverse complement strand
ATTTTCGGCGTTGCCAATGATCATTCGATTGCCTGGGGCATCGCCAAAGCCTTCGCCCGCGAAGGCGCGACACTCGGGTTCAGTTACGCTGGTGAAGCGTTGGAGAGACGAGTCAAGCCGCTCGCCGCGTCTCTTAATTCAACCTTCGTCGAACCGTGCGACGTGAGCAAAGACGAAGACATCGCCGCCGTGTTTGAAAAAGTTAAAGCGACTTTCGGGCAAATTGATATTGTGATTCACTCCATTGGCTTTGCCAATCGTGACGAACTCAACGGACCCTACTACAACACCAGCCGCGCCGGATTCCATCTTGCCCTCGACATTTCTTGCTACTCCTTCACCGCCATCGTCAAACACGCCCTGCCCATCATGCGCCCCGGTGGATCCTTCCTCACCCTCACCTATTACGGCGCAGAGAAAGTGACTCAAAACTATAACGTGATGGGCATCGCCAAAGCCGCGCTCGAATCATCCGTGCGTTATCTTGCCAACGATCTGGGACCGCAAAACATTCGCGTCAATGCCATTTCGGCAGGACCGATTCGCACACTCGCCGCCGCAGGCGTCAGCAGCTTCAAAACCATGCACAGCGAATTTAAAAATCTGGCGCCGCTCCGCCGCAACGTGACGATTGACGATGTGGGCAACTCCGCCCTCTACCTCTGTTCCGATCTTGCCAACGGCGTCACGGGCGAAGTGCAATATGTGGACGCCGGTTTCAACATCATGGGCGCGGCAATGCCGGAGAGCAAAGGATGAATTAGGAATTAGGAAGGGTGAAGTGAAGTGCGAAGTTCAAAGTGCAAAGTGGCTAAAGTGAAATCACTTACCACTTCTCACTTTTCACTTTAGTCACTTTTGATATTCATCCTTCATAATTTATGAAAAAAATCTTACTCGCCATCCTCGCCCACCCCGACGATGAAAGTTTTGGCTCCGGTGGCACACTTGCCAAATATGCATTGGAAGGAGTCGAAGTCCATTACCTGTGCGGCACACGCGGTGAGATGGGTTCAGCCGATGCAGAACACATGCAAGGTTACGAATCCACAGCCGATATGCGTTGGGCAGAGTTGACGTGCGCCGCGCAAGAACTCGGTCTCGCTGCGATTCATCATTTGGGCTACCGCGATTCGGGGATGGTCGGTTCGGAATCAAATAAGCATCCGCAGGCGTTGACGGCGCAACCAGAGGAAGAAGTTGCGGCGCGCATCGCTCACTTCGTCCGCATGATCAAGCCACAAGCGATCATCACCCACGACACCATCGGCGGCTACCGCCATCCCGATCACATCATGCTCAACAAAGCAACGATGCTGTTTGTCGAGCGGATGCGCGACCCCAAAGCCTTTCCCGATCCCGACGGCTTGCCCGATCATTTTCCACAAAAAGTTTTTTACGGAATCTTCGACCGGCGATTTTTTAAAATGGCAGTTCGCGCGCTAAGACTTTTAGGGCGCGACCCGCGCAAGTTTGGGCGCAATCAAGATATTGATCTGGCGGGCTTGGTCGAAGTGGATTTTCCGGTTCACTACCGAATTGAGGTGGATGGCAAACCGGCTGAGATTCAATCGCGGGCTTCCGCCTGTCACAAGAGTCAACTCGGCGGCGGTCCACCGCGAAGCGGGGTGATGGGAATTTTTTTTCGCTTGATGAGCCTCGGCGGCAGACGCGACACCTACATGCAAGCGTATCCAGTTGTGCCGGACGGGGTGAAGATGGATGGGAAAGATTTGTTTGAGGAAATTCAGTAAACAGTGAGCAGTAATCAGTGAACAGTAGGCGAAATCAAAACGACTCGCGTTGCTCGCGAGTCGTTTTTTTACTGATCACTGACAACCGATCACTGATAACTATTCTAACGGCACCTTATCAATCTTAAACACACAGGCTTTCGCGCCAACGGCAATGCAATCCGTTTCTTCTACTTTATAACGCTTGCCGCCCGTTCCCCAAAAAATAGATTCCTCTAAAATCCCGCCCGCCAATTGACAACAGGGTTCAGAGGTCTTGCGTCCCCAACACACCGGGTTGCGCTCGATGATCCACAAGAAGTCATCGTCTTCTTCAGAGAGTCTGACGATTTGATCGCTGAACTGATTGAACACGCGCGAGAACACTTCCAGACCCACGCGGAACTTCATCGAGATCGGCATTAAGCGCAGCGGCAAATCTTCAATGCCCAAGATCGGCGAGAACTCGCGCAAGCCGCTGTTGAAACACAAATGCCCCACGCGCTTGTTCAGTTCGCGCCCTTCGCGCTCGCCATAAATTTTCTCCGTCGCTTCCTGCAAAGCGGCGACCCACTCGAAAGAAAACTTTTTGTCGAGATTGTTCGGCGGAAGTTTTTGCAACGCTTCAAGGTTCGCCGTCTTCAACACTTCATTCAACCGCTCGCGCCCCATTGCATTTTCCATTGAGAGCAAAATGACTCGCCCCATTCGATTCGGGTAGAAAAATTTTTCAGAGGACATCGCCGCTCAGTATAGAGGCTATTCGAGGCAAACCGCAATCACGACTTTAGGACCATGCGCGCCGACCACCAACACGCGCTCAATAT
>CAKKQG010000242.1:10681-12932 GCA_919901875.1 Anaerolineales bacterium | reverse complement strand
TGGTTTCCACATCGTGGTCAACACCAAACCGCCTACGGGTTCGCCATCGTGCTGTGCCACAGGAGGAGAATCGGGATCGCCGATGAGGTGAACGAAAATTTTGTAGCGATTAGAGATGGGCGATTGGGGATTCCAAAATAAAGTTAACTGAAGGATGTCGCCCGCCGCGAAAGCTGAATCGTTAATCGAATATCCCTCCAAGCGGATACGGTCACCGAATCGCGCGTTCACCTTTTGATTCATCGTCCCCGCCGTTTGGTTTATAGCGTAAGCCGCCAGCCGCACGTCGCCATACCATTGATCGTAAGCCTTGAACGTTTTCTCGTTCAACCAACTCTCGATCACTTTCTTCGGGTCGGCTTGTCCGTCGCCCCAATAGAGGACGAAGATTCGTTTATACGTTTTAGAAATTGATTCGAGTTCGGCGATCTGTTGCGGCACGTTCAACGGACGTGACCGCGCAACCGGAATCACGTTGGGTTGAGTGTAGTAATAACGAAACACTTCTTCTTGGCTCGGTGAGTTGGTGAGGATCACATCGCCCTCGCGGGCAATTTGATTCAGAAACTGCGCGATGCCGCGATAATCGGCGCGGGCGTAGAGGGGGTTGAAGTAGAGGTTGGAAAGAGAGAGTGTGATTCCAAAGATGATCATGATTGCGCTGATCAACCTCACCCCCCAGCCCCCTCTCCTGATGCTTAAGTTCGCATCAGGAGAGGAGGAGAAGTTACTTCCTAACATCAAGCACAACGCTGGAACAGCAATGATCAAGAATTTGGCGAAGGCGACGGAGAATAGACCGAAGGCAATGGTGAGTCCGCTTGGGATAATGAGCCAAAGAGCAATTACGATTGCGGGCGATTGAAATCGCGGCAACACAAAGCGAAGTCCACCTACGTGGACTTTATCTGCTGTGCTGAGTAAGCGGATCGTTCCCAATATGATCAATATCACAACACCGATCAAAGCTACCCACGTAGAGTCGGCATCCAGTGTGTGTCCGAGAGTCAACCAGCGCGTCACGCCGAGCAACGCTTCTATCATTGGAAGATTCTCTCGCGCGGCGGGCCAAGTAGTTAGTTGACGATAGGCGATGGGCAGCCAGGGGAGGTAGAGGAGGAGGGCGATGGATTGGGGGAGGAGCCAAGTAATTAGTAATTGGTAATTAGTAATTTTTGATTGTTGATCTCTGATTGCTGATTGAATGAAATAAATGAAACTGTGTAAGTTGATTGCGATGACGACAAAAGCAAAAGAGTAATGTGTATAGAGTCCAAGCGTGAGGAGAATGATGAACGATGAATGATGAATGATGACTCGTTGCCATCCGCCATGTGAAGCGTCCATTCGCCATCGGCTATCCGCCATCAGCCAACTCGCCGCCCCGATCATCGCCACCATCTCATACATCCGCATCTCTTGGCTGTAATAGATCAGCGCCGGGTGGATCGCCGCGAAGAAGGCAGAAGCCAGCGCAGCAGATTCGTCAAAGCATTTTTTCCCAATTTGATAAACGAGTGCGACAAGAATGATTCCAAAGAAGGCAGAGAGCCCGCGCAACACAAATTCGCTTTCACCGGCGACAAGCCGCCAAGCCGAGAGAAGGAAATAGTAGAGCGGCGGGTGAATATCGGCGGCGGCATCACCGATGATTCGATCCGCGCTCTTGAGAGTCATCTGATAGCTGTTGCCTTCATCGTGCCACAAAGATTGGACATCGATCCGATAGAAGCGGAGGAAGGTCGCCAGTAGGAGGATAAGAATAATAGAGATTGGAGATTGGAGATTGGAGATTCGCATTTGCCATCAGCCATTCGCTATCGGCTGTTTGCCAACTATAGCATGACAAAAATCATCTCCTTCTATGACATCTCGCGCCTTGACTCGTTCCCTTGTTCGGGGGTAAGATAGCGGCATCCCCCCCCCACTGGGGTGGGTAGGCGAGAGGAGCCTCTATGGAAAACGACAAACACAAAACCGATTTACTGCGCCGACTCAAAAGTGTAGAAGGGCATATTCGCGGCGTGGAGAAAATGGTGGAGGAGGACGCCTACTGCATTGACGTGATTAGCCAGATTCAAGCCGTGCAAGCCGCATTGAACAAGGTGACGGCGCAAGTGTTGGAAGATCATCTGCGCGGCTGTGTGGTCACGGCAATCCGTAACAAAGACGTGAAAGAGCGCGAGCGTGTGTTAGAAGAGATCGCGCATGTATTTGAGACGGCGACGAAGGTTTGAAAATGGCAAATGAC
>CAKKQG010000242.1:1963-10581 GCA_919901875.1 Anaerolineales bacterium | reverse complement strand
AATGGCAAATGACAAAAGAGGGAGTAATGAAAAATTTAAAAGTCTTGCTTTCGATATTGTTTTTCCTTACAGCATGTAGCGGCGCGCCAAGCGGCGATGTGGCAGAGTTCAACGTGGAAATGCGCGAATACAGTTTTTCGCTAGACACGCTCACGGTCGCGGCGAATCAAAAGGTGCGTGTCAACATCTTGAACAAGGGCAACATTGAACACGATTTCAGCATTATGGAAATTCCCACTGTGAGCGAACCCAAAGTTGCCGATCCGAGTCACGGCCATTCGATGACGGGTCCCGAGCCTCAGCTTCATGCCTCGGCGCTGCCGGGCATTAGGAACACAGTGGAGTTCACGCCCACCAAGCCCGGCACTTACGAATTTTATTGCGTGATTAGCGGGCATAAAGAACAGGGGATGGCGGGAAAGCTAATAGTGAAATGAAGAATATTGCGTATAGCGTATTGCGTATAGCGTATCGCGTGGTTTGACGGAATACGAAATACGCAATACGGAATACAAATTCGTTCAAAAAAAAATTCAAGGAGACTTATTATGAACACCATTACCGTTAAAGCCCCAGCTATTTCATGCGGACATTGCGTGAAGACGATCCAAACCGAAGTGGCAGAACTCACCGGCGTGCAAGCCGTGAAAGCCGATGAGAAGACCAAGATCGTCACGATCAACTTCGACTCGCCCGCGACCAAAGAGGCGATTGAGACGTTGATGGCGGAGATCGGGTATCCAGTCGAAAAGTAAAAATTAGGAATTATGAAGGATGAACGAAGACGAAAGCAATTTCATCCTTCATAATTCATCCTTCATCCTTTGATAAATGACAACCAAACAACTCACCCTCCCCGTCACCGGCATGACGTGCGCCAACTGCGCGGCGACGATTGAACGAAATTTAAAAAAGTTGCCCACCGCGCAAAACGTCAACGTCAATCTCGCTTCGGAACGCGCCACGATTGAATTTGATCCGGCGCAACTGACACAAGAAGACATCATCGCCCGCATCGGCAAAGCCGGTTACGGGGTCGCCGTCGGCGAAGCCACACTGCCGATCAAACGGTTGAGCGACGAGAACGACGCCACGCGCCTGCAAAAAGCGTTGAGCAAGATCGAAGGCGTGCAAAGCGCGTCGGTCAGTTACACCACCGAGAAAGCCCTCATCAAATATATTCCGACGCTGGTGAGCCAGGGTGATTTAAGAAGCGCGGTGAAGGCGGCGGGCTTCGAGGCGGTCATCGCCGAAGGCAACACCGAGGACGCCGAGCAAGTCGCGCGCGAGAAAGAGATCGCGCATCAAAAACATTTGTTGATCGTCGGCTTGATCTTCAGCCTGCCGCTATTTGTTTTATCTATGACGAATGATCTGAATCTGTTGCCGCCACCGTTTGCTAACGTGGTTGTGCATAAGGGCGTAGCGATGATCGAACCGGCGTGGTGGCTCAACTGGCTGATGTTGGCCTTGGCGACTCCGGTGCAGTTCTACGTGGGTTGGCAGTATTACGTCGGCGGCTACAAGGCGTTGCGAAACGGCTCGGCGAACATGGACGTGTTGATCGCCATGGGTAGCTCGGTTGCTTATTTTTATTCCATCGTTGTTACGCTGGGTTGGGTCAAAGAGCATCACGTTTATTTTGAAACGGCGGCGGTGATCGTCACGTTGATCATTCTCGGAAAATTTTTGGAAGCGCGGGCAAAGGGTCGCGCCAGTGATGCGATTAAACGGCTGATGGGCTTGCGTCCAAAGACAGCGCGGGTGATCCGCGACGGCGTTGAATCGGATATGCCGATAGATGAGGTGCATGTCAGTGACGTGATCATCGTGCGCCCCGGCGAAAAAATTCCGGTGGATGGCGTGGTGATCGAAGGTAAATCTACAATTGACGAATCCATGTTGACCGGCGAATCAATGCCGGTTGAGAAAAGCGCGGGCGCAGGCGTCATCGGCGGGACGATCAACAAGCAAGGCTCGTTTAAATTTGAAGCGACGAAGGTTGGCAAAGAAACTGCGCTGGCGCAAATTATTAAACTGGTCGAAGAAGCGCAGGGCAGCAAAGCGCCGATTCAAAAGTTAGCCGATCAAGTGTCGGGGGTGTTTGTGCCGATTGTGATCGTGATCGCCGCGTTGACGTTTGTTGCCTGGTTTGCTGTCACGGGTGACGTGACTCGTTCCATGATCAACATGGTTGCGGTGTTGGTGATCGCCTGCCCGTGCGCGTTAGGTTTGGCGACGCCAACGGCGATCATGGTCGGCACTGGCAAAGGCGCGGAAAACGGAATCTTGTTTAAATCGTCCGAAGCGTTGCAGAACGCGGGGAAAATTAAAATAGTTGTCCTCGACAAAACTGGCACGATCACGAAGGGCAGACCGACGGTGACAGACATCGTTCAAACCCCAAATTTCAAATCCCAAAACCCCAATGGCGAGTCTGAAATTTTGAGATTAGCTGCCTCTGCCGAAAAAGCGAGTGAGCATCCGCTGGGCGAAGCGATTGTGGCGGCGGCAACCGAGCGCGGATTAAGTTTGGAATCGGTTGCGGGCTTCAATGCGATCCCCGGTCAAGGCATCATCGCTCACGTTGGATCACATGAAATTTTAATCGGCAATATGCGGATGATGAACGAGCGGAATTTAAATTTGAATGGTTTGGGTGAGGATGCGGCGCGGCTTCAGGGCGAAGCGAAGACTCCGATGATGGTGGCGATTGATGGCGAAGTCGCCGGTCTCATCGCGGTTGCGGATTCGATGAAAGATGGATCGGTAGAAGCGATTCAAGAATTGCATCGCTTGGGTTTAGAAGTGGTGATGTTGACGGGTGACAATCAAAAGACGGCAGAAGCGATTGGCAAAGCGGCGGGCGTGGATCGTATCATCGCCGAAGTGTTGCCGGGCGATAAAGCGAATATGATAAAACAATTGCAATCGGAAAATAAAATTGTGGCGATGGTGGGCGATGGCGTGAACGATGCGCCCGCGCTGGCGCAAGCCGATGTGGGCATTGCCATTGGCACGGGCACCGATGTGGCAATGGCGGCTGCCCCGGTAACTCTGATGAGCGGCGACTTACGCGGTGTGCCGCGCGCGATTGCCTTATCCAAAGCGACGATGCGGACGATCAAACAGAATCTGTTTTGGGCGTTTTTCTACAACGTGGTTTTGATTCCGTCAGCCGCGCTGGGTTACTTGATTCCAATTTTGGCGGCGGGCGCGATGTCGTTCAGTTCGATCTTTGTGGTGAGTAATAGTTTGAGGTTGAGGGGGAAGAAGCTGTAGGCAAGTAAACAGGTAAAAACGTAACCGCCCCTCATCGGGGCGGTTGTGTTTACTCTGAAGGTTGATCATCAGCGTCAGATAACTTTCGCAAGATCAATGGAGAAGGTTCATACTCCATCGCCCTTTCGGATGGCAAGCGGCGGATCAAATCGAGATCAACAAGTTTATCCAGTATAGGCAATATCTCATTGAACTCTTTTGCCTTCACTCGATCCAAATCCGCCAGAGAAATTTGCGCCTCAGATAAAACGCCTTTCTCCAATACAAGATCAAGCACATAGTAATCTTCAGGGGTTAAACCTGTTTGACCGCGAAGTTGTTGATCGGCGTATTCAAACCCCGCTTGTAAAATTTCGGGCGTTATCGTGTCAGTATGAAGTTCAGAGGCTTTGATTAGCACGTAACTTCCCAAACGATTAAGCCAGCGCGGGATTCCCTCTGATCGCTCACATAACATCCGGGCTGTTTCCGGTGTGAATGGGCGAACTGCCAATGGATCGTCGAGCAAACGACGACTGTGTTCAGGACGAGCACTGTTCAAGTAATTGATCAACATTTCATTTGTTGTCTTTTGATCAAGTTGAGTCAATTCAAGCGCGAGATCAAACAAACCCAAGTCACGAGTCAAAATATCGCGCGTCAACCCTGACGGATGCCCGGTGAGGATAAACCACGCTCTGCCTTTGAGCATCCCTTGAGCATCGCGCAAAAGTTCTCGCGCTCTTGCCGGGTCTTGTTTGTCAAGATCATCAATAGCGATCACAACGCGGGCATATTTCTGCAAGGCACGATTAAGCAAATCTTCAAAACTGAGCGCCGGGATTTCCGGCTTGTTGACTGGCACTGTCTTCTCTTCGGTCTCAATGCCCGTGCCACCCAATCCTGCCTTCGCCATCGCAGATTTTTCAACAGGGCGGGTTTGCGGATGCAAGCCCATAAGATTCAATTGATGTTGCGCCCATTCATCATCTTTCAGTTCGCGCGCTAACGCCACAATCGCGGCAGTCGCTAAATCGGTGTTAGCAGGCAAACTGATATAGGCCGTCAATGTGTCTTGTAACTTGCGCTTGAGAACACTCAATACTTCAAGCATCAAAGCAGTTTTGCCAATGCCTACCCCGCCATAAATCAAGACACGCTTACGCTCGCGTCCTCTAAAAAGATTTAGCACTTGTCTCAGTTGATCTTCTCGTCCTGTGAATACTTCGCGCAGTTGTGCTTCACTAAACGTAGTCACGCTCTCCGAAAAAGGTATTTCGTTGAGCCCCCAGCGCGAGTAGGTGAGTTCAAGTTCATCCCACACTTGATCGCTTTTTCTGCTCATGCCAGTTGCTTCTCCTTGATACCTTTAGCAAGCCGCATCATCTCATCTGTTGTATTAATTCGGGATTGATCATCAAGACGGCGGTATATTTCACCTGCTACAGTCAGTTCTTGTATGGCATCATCCACAAAACCCATCCGAATCATCAACCGTCCCAAACTCAAGTTACACGCCGCGATCCCCTTTGGGTTGTCGGTTTTCTCATAAAGTCTCTTGGCGTCCCAATAATACGTGCGCGCTTTTTCTAAATTTCTCAAAAGATGATGGACGTAGGCGATCTGGTAAATCGCATCTGCTCTAACATTCAAGTCATCGTCTTTGCGTCGAATCTCTAAACACTCTTCAAATAAGTGAAGGGCGTCGTACCAACGACCTTGATCGATAAAAATCAAACCTAAACTAAATGAATGGTTTGATACAGAAAGAAAATCTCCGACATCGCGTGCTATTGTCAGTCCTTCCTTGTAAAGCTCAACAGCTTTCTTTATATCGTTTAGTAAAAGATAAGCCGATGCAAGATGGTTGATATAGGTGCTTTCACCTAATCGATCTCCAACTTCTTGCGCAATGGCTAACGCTTGCTCAAATTGCTCTATTGCTTTACGAATTTCTCCCAGTTTAGCGTAAGTGGATCCGAGATTACTTAGTCGTTGGCTTTCTCCTAGCCGATCTCCAGTTTCGCGCGCAATAGATAATGACTGGTTGTAGAGATCAATCGCTTGATCCAGTTTGCCCAACTCAACATATGTTCCGCCTAAGTTTCCGAGTGCCGATCCTTCTCTAAGGCGATCACCATTTCCTCGCGAAATCTTCAATGCTTCTTCGAAAAAATCTGCGGCTTTGCGCGCGTCACCCAACCGAATATAGGCAAGCCCCAAGCTCTCCAGCGCATCCCTTTCCGCCATTTTGTTCTCTAACTTGTGGCTAACCATCAAACGTTGGGTATAAAGTTCAATAGCGCGATGAGGATCGATCAAAGAATAAGCTAATCCCAAATTCCCTAAAGCAATATTCTCGCTATCCTTATTTCCGATATTACGAGCAATGCTTAACGCCTGTTCATGAAATTCAACAGCACGATGAAGATCGCCAAGAATATAGTGAGCATTGCCTAAATTGGTTAAGGCTTTTATTTCGCCGGTCTGATCTTTTGAAGAGCGAGATAAAGACAGATCTTCCTCGTAAGTTTTTATTGCATTGGATGGCTGATAAATCTTGTCACGCCCTACCATGTCGCCGCGAACTGAAATGTTGCTGCCACTTATATTGACACCACCCATCACAATATTACCCTTCACATTACCGCCTACAGCAATTCCACTCGCGCCAGCAGCAACACTGCCATGGGCAGCTATCGCGCCGGAGCCCGAATTGACTATCTTCGCGTAATTTTTATTTTTGGAAGTGGGTTTCTTGGTCATAAAGTGTCCTTGTCTAACCGCCGATCAGTAGATATTCAACGTGGTGATCGTTGAGTAATTTCAAGAACTCTTTGAAGTCGGGCGGTAGCTTGGTTGCCATAGTTTATGCGTCGCAAATCTTCAATTTCTTCCAAACGTTGGTGAGGTGTGCGCGAAAGCCAATACGCTTTGTCTTCGGCGGCGGCAACGGCAAAGCTCTCCACAACCGAAAGCACTCGTTTAACTTTAGTTTCTGGAAACACTGTTGTCATCGTTCCCTATTGTAATTCAAAGTCACCGATTCATCTCCACCGCAATCATCGCCGCCACCCTCGCATTATTTTCCAACAATGCAATATTCGCTTTCAAGCTCTCGCCTTTTGTCGCTTCGCTCAACTTGGCTAACAAAAACGGTGTGAGCTGTTTGCCGCTAATACCGTTCACTTGCGAATCGGAGATGGCGTGGGAGATTGCAATAGCCATCTTTGCCGGATCCAGCGAATCTTTTTTCGGGATGGGGTTGACGATCAACACGCCGCCCTCTAAACCCATCTCCCATTTTGTTTTGATCATCTGCGCCGCTTCTTTAGCATCGTCCGCGCACGCTTCAAGTTTGAGCCCGCTGCTGCGCGAGTAAAAGGCGGGGAACTCATCCGTTTGATAGCCGATGACCGGAACACCTGCGGTCTCTAACCATTCGAGAGTCGCCGGTAGATCGAGGATGGATTTTGCGCCAGCGCACACGACGGCAACAGAGGTGCGACTCAGTTCGGGGAGATCGGCCGAGATGTCGCTGCCGTCGCCGCGATGGACGCCGCCGATGCCGCCTGTGGCGAACACTTTTATGCCAGCCCACGCGGCGACGATCATCGTGCCTGCTACCGTGGTCGCGCCATCTTGTTTGCGCGTGGCGACAATTGGAAAATCACGGCGGCTCACTTTGACAACGTGATCAGCATTCGCCAAATAATTTAATTCATCGGGAGTCAAACCCACTTTGATCTGACCGTTGAGGATGGCAATCGTCGCCGGAGTCGCGCCACACTTGCGCACTAATTCTTCCATGCGTTGGGCGAGATTTAAGTTGAGAGGTCGGGGAAGTCCGTGAGCGATGACGGTGGATTCGAGGGCGACGAGCGGTTGGCGGCGTCCAATGGCGTCGGCGACTTCGGGGGAGAAAAAAAGTGGGGGAGGCATCAAAGGTTATGGCGCGGAGGCGGCGTCATCTGATCCATCGCTGATCAACTTCACATCGCCACTGTTCGCGGCGCTGCTCAGCATCTGGCGCAAGAGACCCAATGTGCCGAGTTCTTCGCCGCGATCTTCTTTTGAGGAGCGGAATGATTTGCCGGAGCGGGTATTCAACACTTCGGCAATTTGAATCAGAATCAGATCCACCGGCATCGCCGTGTCGCGCGAGAGCGGCACGCCTTTGGTAAATTTTTCCAGCAGTTCAATGCGCGCCAAGCCGCGCACGTATTCCATCAAGCGCACTTTGTTGGCTTCGCCCGACGCCAGTTCCACCCGCTCCTGTTTCATCCACGCTGCGCGCCAAGCGTTGAGGCGTTGATCAATCACATCCTTTGGCGTCTCGATGTGACCGATGCTGACCCACAATAAATCCACGCCCATGTTTAAAAATGCGTCGCGCGTTTTCTTCTCGGCGAAGATCGCTTTGATTTTGTCGCGCGGGTCAGGCGAATCGGGGGTCGGCTTGGCGACGATGTCGTCCAGAACATTGTTGGCGATGAAGCCGGTGATGCGCCCCACAACCGCGCCCGTCACGCCGTCTGTCCACACCGAAGGACCCGCCGCGCTCACCGTTTTGGTGTAGGCGATACGGCGCACGGCGCCGATTGAGAATGGATACACTTCTTGTTCGGTGCGCCCACGACTCTGGGTGTGGATGCGGAAAGCAACTTCCACGTTTCGCACGCTCACTTGAATCCCGTCTTTGGTATAGACCTTGACGCCGTCCTTCTTGCGAAATTGATCGCGCAGATCGATCACTTCGCGCAAATGCTCAAAGCGGCGGATGAAATGTTCTCCTGATCCTGCTACCTTAGAGGGACCGCCGACTCGCTCGAAGACCGCCACGTAGCCCGTGCCGACGTTGACGAATCCCGGACCGCCAATTTTTGGAATCGGATTCGTGTCTTTCTCATCGTCCGCTTCATAGCCATTGCCGCCGATCTTGATCGTGGGGTAATCCCAGCCAAAGATCGACGCCTGCAAGTAATGGCGGGCGGTGGTGAGGTCGGCGATCTCAAATAGATCGCGCACGTAGTTCGAGGCTAAACGGATCGCCAAGTAAGAACCGACGAGTGGCGGCAGAATGTGGCGCAGCGTTTGCGGATGCGCCAGTGAGGCAAGGAAACTCACAACGAAGCGCAACGCTTCGGGCATCTCAGCCAAAGTCGGCGCCAAAAATTCAAAGGGCGCAATTTGTTCCGTCGCCCGACTCATCAACATAAACGCCGCCCCCATCAGGATCAACAAAAAGAGTCGTCGCTCAGCCCATTCGTGATCACCCTCAAGCAGTTTATAGAAAAAATCGAGGACGCGCCACGTCACGCCTTTACGCACTTCGTTAATTCGCGGCGACATCGGAG
>CAKKQG010000242.1:0-1863 GCA_919901875.1 Anaerolineales bacterium | reverse complement strand
TGGAGTCGGCGGCAACTCAACTTCAATCGCTGCGCCGCTTGCGGCAACTTCCGATAAATCTTCCGACGTGTTCGCCGTCGGCTGCCCCTCGCTCAACTGCAACATTCTCTCCTCGTCCACATCGGGCAAGCCCACCCAGTGGCGCAAGTTGGCAAGCTGCCGCATGGTGTCACCCGGCAGCAAAATGTGAGTCGTGGGGTCAGACGCAAGACGATGCAAACCATCCACTAATTTTTTGGCGATCATCTTTTTGGTGTCGGGGTCGCCGTTGTCGTTAAGAATCTCGGTGCGATACTCGCGGATGTGCTTATACATTTCGTTTTGCGCTTCAGCTTTCGCCAGTTCTTTAATGCGCTCCACTTCCACATCGCTCTCGCCCTGCGCCACCACCACTTCTTTGCGCCAGCGCACCGACCACGAGCGTTTGCGTTGTTCGTTCACCGCCTCGGGCAGTTCGGCAATGCTCATCCCTGCCGAATAAATTTTGAGCCCGCGATCTTTTAACAACGGCGCGTTCTGCACATCGGATGTCAGCCGACTCTGGATCACGCTCGTCATCGGTTGTCCGCCGTCGCGCCCCAAAAACATATCATCCAAATTCACGCGGCTAACGTTATCGCGCACGTACTCCATCGCCACCACAATGGGCAATTCCATCCATTTGATCTGCGTATCTTTATCTATCACGGCGAAACCGTAGTGCGCCTTGAACGCGCTCTCGGCGTTGAATTGAGTCGCCGGTGTGATCTTGGCGTCGCCCAAAATATCTTTTGCCTCTTTCTCTTTTTCGTCTTTCTTTGCCGCAGTCGGGTCAAGCGAGAACGTCACCGAAACATTCAACTTAATTTCAATACCGTCTTTCGTCAGCACTTGCGTTTGCTGCGAGCGCGATTGTTTGCGAAGATCAAACGTCGCCGCCACCGATTCGCCGCGATGCGTAAACACAAGACCCGGCCCCGCCGCGCGCGCATACCGCCCGCCCTTCTCCAACAACACCGCGCTAAAACCATCCACCAGAATCACGCCCTCGCCTTTGCGCTTCAACTCTTCCGCGTTCCCCACCATCTGACCATCGCGCACAAACACAATCGGTCCATGCCCACCCGAGACGTAACCGAACATGCGATTCATCGCCTCGATACGTTCCTGCATCGAGCGCACCGGCAAAACAAATTGCGAAGCCAGCGCCAGCGTGAGTGCCAACGCCATGCCAAACGCCAGCACATCCATTACGAAGGGCATGATGTTCGCCGCAGGCCACCACCAATACAGCCCAAAATACAGGCCCAGAAGAAACACGGCTGGCACGCCGATCTTGAACCACGGCTGTTGATAAAACGGCAATTGCTTAGAGGGATCGTCCATCGTCAAAGATTTTACTTCAAATCATGGCGCGAGGGTAATCGCCCCCAAATCCACTTCGCCGATCCGGTTTCCGTTTTCGTCCACCATGCCCGCCGCCAAAGTGTAATCACCGGCAGGCGCGTTCAACCTCCGCGAATCGATCACGATCTCATCCTTCATCCAACTCGTCGTCGGACGAGTCCAATTCACAGGCTCGCCGTCTGATTGAGCGATCACATTTCCATTCGCATCACGCAAATGCAAGAACACGCGATACGATTGACTCATCTCACCCTTCGCCTTCCAAATAAGATCGATCACCGCCTGCCCTTTTGATGAAGTGAGATTGAAACCGATCAGCGTGATCGACTCACCCACATCCTCACGCCGCGCAACCATCATCGTCGGTTCAACAAACAACCGCGCGGGAGCCGCCACGCGGATCGTCAGTGGCGCGTTATACGCCCCATTGAGCCGCCAACGGTATTCACCCGATTCAAGTGAGGCAGGCAAACGCAT
>CAKKQG010000241.1 GCA_919901875.1 Anaerolineales bacterium | reverse complement strand
CCTTCACTCTGCACGCCCATCAACTTCGGCATCTTCTCAATCCAACCCAGCGCCAACAAATCTTTAAAGCCTTTCCAAATTCCAGAAATTATATTTCCATCCCCTACGGAAACGAAAACTCTATCGGGCGCGTGCCACTTAGAGATTGGAGATTGGAGATTAGAGATTTCAAGTTGCTCGCAGATTTCGTAAGCGGCTGTCTTTTTTCCCTCAACTGTAAACGGATTGTATCCGGTATTTCGACAATACCATCCGAACTCACGCGACGCTTGAAGCGTGAGATCAAACGCCTGATCGTAATTACCATTTACTAATAACACCCGCGCACCGAACATCAGAAGTTGAGCCACCTTTGCTTGGGGCGCGGTCTTCGGCGCGAAGATGATCGCTTTGCTCGCGGCGGCAGCCGCCATACCCGCCAACGCCGCGCCAGCGTTGCCCGTTGAAGCGGCGGCGATCACGGGTGCGTTAATTTCTTTTGCCCGCGCCACCACAACTGCGCTGGCGCGATCTTTAAATGACGCGGTGGGGTTTCGTCCATCATCTTTGACGAAAAGTTTTTTAAGTCCAAGTGATGAAGCGAGTCGCTCGGCGCGATACATCGGAGTCCAACCGACGCGCATAAGATCTCCGAGTTCTTTAAGAACTCGGAGATCTAGAGGCAAGAGCGGCGCGTATCGCCAAATTGAATTGTCGCGCGATGCGGAGATCGACTCAGGTGATGCCGCCTTCTTAATGGCGGCGTAATCCAACACCACATCCAAGTTACCCATATCGCCATGCTTGGGACACACGTATTGAATTTGATCGGGCGCGTATTCTGCGCCGCACAGGGAACATTTGTAACCGAGGAAATTTGCCATGTTATTTTTGTGTAGGGGCAACCCTTGCGGTTGCCCTCTACGGTTGCCCATTTGCGGTTGCCCATCTACGGTTGCCCATATTGGGCGAGGGCAAACCTCGCCCCTACAATATCAATTCTGCCATCAATCCAAAATGATCAGAGGGATACAGAGTCGGGTCGTGAGGCGCGGGTTTGTTCAACACAACATCGCACGCTTTTACATTCACACCGTCATTCACAAAAATATAATCAAGCGTGCCGCGCCAGTGCAACGCGCGATTCGTTTTGAGATTTAAAAAGGCGTGGCGAACCGAGCGCGCTGTTTCTTCAATTAAATTACGTTTGCTTGTCAACGGCGTCGGGCAAGTGTAATCGGGTTCTTTGCCGTGAGAGGCTTGATACGCCGACGTAAATTGTTTTCGCATCCGTTTGATCGAGAGTTGATCGGGTTCGCCATTAAAGTCACCGACGACGATGGCGGCATCCGCCGGGGTTGTCCGCAGCCATTCGAGCAAACGCTCCACTTGTTTATATCTCTCTGTCGATTCACCCGGCTCCCAATACAGATGCGTATTGGCGAACACCAATCTCCGATCTCTAATCTCTAATCTCACGTATTGCGCCACCCGCCCTTGCCGTTGCAGATCGAGATGTGCTTCACCTTCAACGGGCAAGCGACTCAAAATGGCGATGCCTTCGCGATCTTTCCCTCTTCCTGTTTTCGGGCAGAGATGCACGGTGTAACCGCCGATGTGATCTGCCAGCCACTGCGCGGTATTGAGCGGCAACTTCACTTCTTGCAAAGCAATGAGATCGGGTTGCAGATCGTTCACGCCTTGGGCTATTAAATTTTTTCGCTCATCCCAACGCGAGAGGTCGTTGAGGAGGTTGAGGGTAAGAACTTTAAAAAATGTAGACAAGTAAACAGGGAAATACGTAAACAGGTAGGCAGGTAATCAGGTTACGTATCTACCTGTCTACCTGTATACCTAATACTTCTTCATCACTCCTGCTCAAAATGAGTCCCCAATGCGGCAGGCGGGTTGCTTCTTAAGAGTCGAGTCAACGCCCGTCTCGCGCCGAGCGGCAAATAATTCAACACGCGATCTAAGCCGCGACTGTTGAAGATGACGAGGGTCAGAATCATTAATGGAAAAGGCAAGAGAGGAAAAACTTGCACCGGCACTTCGAGCCCGGACGATTGCAGCGTAGTGGCAGATGCCCGCAGCGCGCCGAAGAGATATGCACCAAAAGCAACCTTCAGCGGATCCCATCCGCCGAAGATCACAATCGCCAAAGCGATCCAGCCAAAGCCTGCCGTGGCGCGATGACTCCATCCAAGTTTGACATGAAGTGAAAACGCCGCTCCGGCAAAACCAATGAGCGCGCCGCCAAGCAAGATATAAATGTAACGCATCAACTTCACATTTCCGCCGCGCGCGAATGACGCTTCGGGTCGCTCGCCGATGCCGCGCAATTGCAAACCGGGTTGGGTTTTGTAAAACCACAACCACATGCCGATGATGAGAGCAAAGCTCAAATAGGTGATGATGTCGCGTTCAAAGAATACAGGACCGATGAAGGGGATGTCTCTTAGAAACGGGATGGGCAGCGATTCAATTTGTGGGCCCGGCACGCGCACAAACGGCACGCCCAAAAATGAACTTAAGTCGCCCGCGACC
>CAKKQG010000240.1 GCA_919901875.1 Anaerolineales bacterium | reverse complement strand
GTGTAGGGGCAACTCTTGCAGTTGTCCAATAGTGTAGGGGCAACTCTTGCAGTTGCCCACGTGGTCGCCCAATCGGGCAAGGGCGAGCCTTGCCCCTACACGTTTCTCGTAATCGCCTCACGTAAAAATACGGAGAGCTTCCCCACATCCCAATTTTCGGGTGAAGACCAGTCGGCGAGATCGCGTTCATACAGACCTGTCAGGTTTTTAAAACCTGACAGGTCTTGCTTTTGATAAAACCGATTCGGCGGCAAGGGGGCGACGAAATTATTATTCGCCAACACGGTGATCGATCCACATTGCGCGGCGCAGCTTTCAATTGCTTGCGCCAGCGCGTCTCCTGAGGACGCCGTCACTGCTCCCACCAAAATTCTTTTCCCCTTCGCGCGCCTCACGTAATCCCCAATCTCCAATCTCTGACTCGAATCTAGATCGGGGCAAAACACTACCGCATCCGCTCGCGTCACCGCCTCAAACGCCATCGGCGAATCGGGAGAGAGAAAGCGACCGTGCAGGCGCAAGCCGTTGCTTAATCGTAAGATCTCGGAGGTCTTTAAGACCTCCGAGATCTCAAGGACATACCTCACGCCCTCTTCATCATCCGCCAACGCGATCACTAGTTCGGGTGCGACGTCTCCCACAACGGTGATCGTTCCACAAAAAGTTTTCAGCGCCCGCAGCAGAGTCGGCACTCCACACACCGTCGCCGTTCCTGATCCGATCACCGCCACGCGCGGCTGACCAAGCCACCATCCCCCGGCAAGCGCGGCGACGGCGATCTTCCACCAAAACGAATCGATCTCGCCCACTTCGCTTTCGTTGATCTTGCGAATCGAGAACACCAAAATCCACACGCCGAACAAGGCGAAGGCTGCCGCGCTGAGGCTGATTAATGTTCCGCGCGGAAGTGAGGCGGGATCGCCGGTGGTTAAAAAATCGACGACGATGCGCGGGTAGGGCGAACTGCGATACAGCCACAAAGCGAAGAGGGCAATGCCCGAACCAAAAATGGCTACCCCGAATAAAAATAGAGGCAGCCACTTGCGTTTGAGTTCGAAGAGTCCGTCGTGTTGCATGGGAATTATGAATTAAGAATTATGAAGGATGAAGTAAAAAATCAAACATCAAACCCCAAACTCCAAATTTGAAATTTGAAATTTGATGTTTGAGATTTTTGGATTTGACGTTCTTCATCCTTCATCTTTTCGTCGAAACCACTCCCAAAATTTTTGCAGCCCATCGGCGATGGAGACTTGCGGGCTGTAACCGAATGCGTTTCGGGCGCGAGTGACGTCGGCGTAGGTGATGTTGGGATCGCTCGCGGGCGCGGCAGTCTCTTGGATGATCGCGCTCTTGCCGGTGATCTCTTCGATGATCTGCACGAAGTCACTCATCAATACCGGCTCGCCGCGCCCCAAGTTATAAATGCCGAATCCGTTTGGATGATCGAGCGCGGCGACGACTCCTTTGGCGGTGTCTTCAATGTATGTCCAATCGCGTTTCATGTTTCCTTTGTTGAAGAGCGTGATGGGTTCGCCGTTGAGAATCGCTTGCGTCCATTTATACGGAGTCATGTCGGGTCTGCCGCGCGGTCCGTAGACATTGAAGAATCGGAGAGCGGTGATGGGCAAGTGAAAAAGATTATGAAAGGCGTGAGACATTAACTCGGCGGCGCGTTTGGTGGCGGGATA
>CAKKQG010000239.1:5403-7941 GCA_919901875.1 Anaerolineales bacterium | reverse complement strand
AGTATTCCGCCCATAACGCGGGTGTTGCCAAGTGGTTAAGGCATCAGTTTTCCAAACTGATATTCATGGGTTCGAATCCCATCACCCGCTCTGACCTCCACCTAACCTCCCCCATTTAAAATCAAATGGGGGAGGAACAAGGGCCCGTAGCTCAGTTGGTTAGAGCACGCGACTCATAATCGCTTGGTCGCTGGTTCAAGTCCAGCCGGGCCCACAGTTACAGAGCAAACCTCACAGGTTTTTAGAAACCTGTGAGGTTTTTTGTTGCAGCACACACCTGTGCGAGTTATCCAAAAACCGCCAAGTAATTTTGAGATGTGTGGGCGTTGTTTTTTGAAGCAGGGTCGTGATATAATGCCGCACACTATGAAAGAGATTTTTGTTGTTGATGGCGCGAACGTGAATGATAACGACAACCCCAAACGGGCGCTTCGTTTTGTTCTGTTCGCTTGCTGATAGCACGACACAGACACACAAGCCGCCCGTCGCAAACGGGCGGCTTTTTTATTTTCTCGTAGGGGCAGAGCTTGCCTCTGCCAAATGCGGGAAACCGCAAACAGGCAACCGCAAGGGTTGCCCCTACGAACAAACACAGGAGACGAGACATGTTAAAAACACACACTTGTGGGGAACTGCGCGCCGAACACGCCGGACAAACGGTGACGCTTGCCGGTTGGGTTAACCGCCGACGCGATCACGGCGGCTTGATCTTTATTGATCTGCGCGACCGATTCGGTTTAACACAAATTGTCGCCAATCCTCAAAACGAGGCGGCATACAAAGTGATGAGCGATCTACGCAGTGAATTCGTAGTGCAGATCGTCGGCAAAGCGCGCGCGCGCCCGACAGGCAGTGAAAATCCGAACTTAGAAACCGGCGCGATAGAAGTAGAGGCAACCGAAGTTAAAGTTCTCAACGCCGCCAAGCCAACGCCGTTTTACATCAACGAAGAATCGAATGTGGACGAGACACTGCGACTCAAATACCGCTATCTCGATCTGCGGCGTGAACGGATGAAAAAGAATCTGGTCTTGCGACACAACGTCACGTCGTTCATCCGCAAATACTTGAGCGACAAAGGCTTCATCGAAGTCGAGACGCCGATCCTGTTCAAGACCACACCCGAAGGCGCGCGTGATTATCTCGTTCCGAGTCGCGTGCATCCCGGAAAATTTTATGCCCTGCCGCAATCGCCGCAACAGTTGAAACAATTGCTGATGGTCGGCGGGATCGAGCGATACTTCCAGATCGCCCGCTGTTTCCGCGATGAAGATCAACGGGGAGACCGCCAACCGGAATTCACCCAACTCGATATGGAAATGTCTTTTGTGGAGCGCGACGACGTGATGAATCTGATCGAAGGCATGTTCACCGCGCTTGTCGAATCGGTGAGCGATAAAAAGATTCTCCACAAGCCATGGCCCCGCTTCACTTACGCCGAAGCGATGGAAAAATATGGCGACGACAAATTCGACATCCGTTTCGGGATGGAGATTCAAAACGTCACGAGCGTCACCAAAGGTTCGGGCTTCCGCGTCTTCGACGAAGCAGAATGTGCGAAAGCCATCGTCGCGCCGAACTGCGCTTCGTATTCGCGCAAACAACTCGACGAACTGGTTGAACTGGCAAAGACGATGGGCGCCAAAGGTTTGTTGTGGGCGAGTGTCGGCGCAAACGGCGAAGTGAAATCTTCTTTCGGTAAAAACTTCCCTGAAGAGAAGATGAAGATTCTCGTGAGCAAGCTCAACACTAAAGAAGGCGATCTGATCTTGCTTGTCGCCGACTCATCGAGCGCGGCGGGATCGGTATTAGGCAAACTGCGCGTGGAGATGGCAGACCGGCTCAAATTGCGCGATCCAAACGTGATGGCATTTTGCTGGGTGATTGACTTTCCGCTTTTCATGTGGAACGAGGAAGAGAAGCGATGGGATCCGAGTCATCACCTTTTCACATCACCCTTGCCAGAAGACATTCCGTTGCTCGACACAGAACCGGGCAAGGCACGCGGCGCGCAATACGACTTGGTGTGCAACAACTACGAAATGGCGGGCGGATCGATCCGTATCCACGATCGCAAATTGCAGGAAAAAGTTTTTCAATTGATCGGCTTGCCGTGGGAAGTGGCGCAAGAACGATTCGGACACATGCTCGAAGCGTTTGAATACGGCACACCGCCTCACGGCGGCATCGCTCCGGGTATTGATCGGTTAACGATGTTGCTCGCCGGTGAACCGAACATCCGCGAAGTAATCGCCTTCCCCAAATCGCAACAAGCGGCAGACCTCATGGCGGGCGCGCCATCAGTGGCGGAGGCACATCAGTTGAAAGAGCTTCACATCAGACTGGCGGATGGCGTGTAGCGGATAGCGTATCGCGTACTGCATATCGCCTATCGCGTATTGCATATCACGCATCACGCATCACGTATCACGCATCACGCAATATGCCATCAGCCATTTGCTCTCCACCATCTGCGTCTCACGCACACTATCACTTCTTTAAGCTTGCAAGGTGATAGACAAGAGTGGTATAAGAACC